>CAZTXK010000027.1:0-15940 GCA_964617275.1 uncultured Dactylococcopsis sp.
ATCTAAACGTTGATCGATCTCTTGTAAAATTTCCTCAGGAACTCCCTGATAAAATGCCTCTGCGATCGCGCCTGTCATACAAGCAATGGTATCACTATCCCCGCCAATGGAAATCGCATTCCGAATCGCATCTTCAAAATCAGTTGCTTCTAAAAAACAAATAATCGCTTGCGGAACTGATCCTTGACAAGACACATCAAAGCTATAGGTTTGTTGTAATTCTGATACAGTTGAATCCAGATTATACTGACAGTTTTCCTCAATTTTCTGTTTAATTTCTGCTTTACTCGCATTAGTTCGAGCTAAAAAAGTTGCCATAGCAATTGCCTGCCCCCCTTTAATCCCTTCAGGATGATTATGAGTTACCGCCGCACTTTTTAAGGCTTCTTGTTTTACCGTTTCTAAGTCAGAAAATGCATAGGCAACCGGACTGACTCGCATTCCTGAACCATTACCAAAACTATAATAAGGTTCAGTGTCATTACTTGCTGCCCAGCGGCGAAAGTTTCCCCCAAAACCAGCCTTAGGATAGCGATGATAGTATTCTTTTAACTTTGCGGTGTAATTTTGATTATTCAGAATCGCATCGGCGACAGCAACAGTGAGAACAGAATCATCGGTAAAATGACTTTTAGCTTGGAAGAGGGGAAATGATTTTGTCTTGATATTTCGCCAAGGAGATTCATAAATTGAGCCGATAATGTCTCCTGTAATTGCACCTAATACCATTTTGAAATCATGAATCGAGTTTTCCTTTTGTAAAATTATATCTTTTCTGTTAAGTTTCTTGAAAGACTTTAAGAATCCTATAGATTCAAGAAAAATTGTACAGTTCAAGCAGAGTGGGAAAACGGTTAAAGCAGTTAATGGTAAGAATTATAGAGGTTTAATAAGTATATATGCCTTGACCGATTGCTCTCAAGAATATCTGAGACAATGCAATGTAATTGACTTA
This sequence comes from uncultured Dactylococcopsis sp., assembly GCA_964617275.1. Lineage (GTDB taxonomy): Bacteria > Cyanobacteriota > Cyanobacteriia > Cyanobacteriales > Rubidibacteraceae > Halothece. The sequence continues at coordinate 956 of CAZTXK010000027.1, forward strand.
GATAGAGAGAAATAACTTATGAAACTAGCTTATTGGATGTACGCGGGACCGGCTCATATTGGCACCCTCCGTATTGCTAGCTCGTTTAAGAACGTTCATGCCATTATGCACGCCCCCTTGGGAGATGATTACTTTAATGTCATGCGGTCAATGTTAGAGCGCGATCGTAATTTTACCCCGGTTACCACAAGTGTCGTGGATCGCAAGGTACTCGCTCGCGGATCGCAAGAAAAAGTTGTCGATAACATTACCCGTAAGGATGCTGAAATTCATCCCGACTTAACGATTCTCACCCCCACTTGCACCTCAAGTATTTTACAAGAAGACTTAGAAAACTTTGTCCAACGCGCCCAACTTGATAGCACCGGCGATGTCATGCTTGCTGATGTGAATCATTATCGGGTGAATGAATTGCAAGCTGCGGATAAAACCCTTGCTCAAGTTGTAAAATTCTACCTAGAGAAAGCGCAGAAAAAAGGCGATATTCGTACCGATAAAACTGAAAAGCCCTCAGTTAACATTATTGGCCCCACAACCTTAGGCTTTCATAATCAGCATGATCTCACGGAACTGCAACGGTTAATGGCTGATTTGGGCATTGAAATTAACCAAATTATTCCCCAAGGGGGTTCGGTGCATGAACTGAAAACCCTTCCTCGTGCCTGGTTTAATCTTGTTCCTTATCGGGAAGTGGGCCCCATGGCAGCCAAATATATTGAGGATAATTACAATGTTCCCACAGTACAAGCAACCCCCATGGGAATTGTGGAAACCGCCCGTTGTATTCGTTCCATGCAGAAGGTGATCAATGATCAGGGGGGAAATGTCGATTATGAAGGCTATATTGATAATCAAACCCGTTTTGTCTCGCAAGCGGCTTGGTTCTCGCGTTCTATTGACTGCCAAAACTTAACAGGGAAAAAAGCGGTTGTCTTTGGGGATAATACTCATGCGGCTGCCATGACCCGTATTTTAGCTAAAGAAATGGGGATTCGGGTGGTTTTAGCAGGAACTTACTGCACTTACGATGCCGATTGGTTCCGAGAACAAGTCCAAGATTATTGTGATGAAATTCTTGTTAGTGATGATAATGGGGCAATTGGTGACGCGATCGCGCGATTAGAACCTGCTGCCATTTTCGGGACACAAATGGAACGCCATGTCGGGAAACGCATTAACATTCCCTGTGGGGTAATTGCCGCCCCAATTCATATTCAAGACTTCCCTGTGGGCTATCGTCCCTTCTTAGGCTATGAAGGCGCAAACCAAGTCGTGGATTTAGTGTATAATTCCTTTACCCTTGGCATGGAAGATCACCTCTTAGAAATCTTCGGCGGACATGATACCAAAGAAGTGATTACCAAAACGGTTTCTGCTGATTCCGAATTAAATTGGACAAAAGACGGGTTAGCAGAATTAAACAAAGTGCCTGGGTTTGTGCGTGGCAAAGTGAAGCGTAACACCGAAAAATATGCCCGAGAACAAGGGATTGAAAATATCAGCGCAGAAGTCATGTATGCTGCCAAAGAAGCAGTAAATGCCTAGCAAAGTCGCAGAGGGTGGGCAATTTGTCCACTCCTTTTTTTCAATTCACTTCCTTTTCAAGATTGAAATCGTGAAGCATTATGATCTCTATCAAGAAAACCCGTTTGATTGTGAAGACTCATCAAACAGATTGAGACTTATTATCCATATTAATTGCCGTCTGCTTAATATTTTGTTACAACAGAAAGGACAAGGACGGTTAAAAAACCGAATTTGACTGGACTGATAGTTGGTCATTACTACTGTCAAGTTAACAGTTTTTCCTTTATAGAACTGTACAGGGGTTATTACTCGCTCTGTACTATTGAGCTTTATTAACGGAGGTTTTCATGATTGGTGGCTTAACCAGTTTTCAAGGTAAGGGGAGTGATTGGGGAGAAAATCTTCTTAACAATGTTGCCAGTAATACGCTTCGCCACCTATTTACCCGATGCGATGAGTTGGAGGTAAAGGTAAGTTGTCATCCTGCTAGTAAGTTACTACAGGGAAGTATTGATAGCTTCAACATGAGTGGAAAGGGGCTAGTCATTCGTAAAGCCTTTCGTACCGAAGAAATGTGGTTTGAAACCGATGCCGTTGCCATTGACTTCAGTTCAGCACTGAAAGGAACGATCGCGCTGAAACAACCGACACAGGCGATCGCGCAAGTAAAACTTCTCGAAGAAGATATCAACCAATCCTTCAAAGCAGAATTGGTCAGAAAACGCCTCGAAAATCTCACTGCCCCCACCTTAACCGAACTCTCAGGCGGAGATCCTGTCTCTTTCACCGACATTAATTTAACCCTACTCCCCAACAATCAAATTCAACTTGAGGCAAATGCTGATTTAGGGCAAAATGGTGTCATTCCAGTGAGCCTCACTTGCACCCTAGAAGTAGAAAGACGGAGACGGCTCTTATATAAAGATGTCACCTTTCAGCCCGACAATGTTCCCCAACAACACCATGCAACCAGCGAAAAACTAACGCAAGTCCTCGGGGAAATTTTGAACAACATGATTGATCTAGATCGCTTTGATCTCGATGGGGTTAAAATGCGAATCAATCGCCTTGAAACTCAAGGTAAAGCCCTTCTTTTCAGTGGTTATGCTCAAATCAACCACGTTCCTAGTAAAGGGTAATGATTCGTCCTTTGTTGTTTGTTCCTTGTCATTGGTTATTTCTCCTTCGTAAGCCAATGACCAATAACTAATGAGAAAAGTATAAGCCAGCATGGGGACTCGAACCCCAGACCTACTCATTACAAGTGAGTTGCTCTACCAACTGAGCTACGCTGGCAAGACGCATATTTTACCACCATTAAATAATACTAGCAGGAATCTGATCCTCTCCGCAAGGAATCAAACCAAATTTGATCAATTGCCATTCTCTTAACCTATTCTTTACCTTAGCCCGATATACTCTGTCAGAAGCTGGGTTTTTGTAGGGGTTACCTACGAATTTAAAAATAATTCCATGACCTTAACCTAAATTTTACGATTAAACGGTATGGTGCTAGAGGGCAAATTAATTAAAACATTAGGTGAAAAAATATGATTAACCAGTATATGCGTCGTACGATTACCCTAGCTTCCTTGGGAGCTTTAACTTTTACCCTCAGTGCTTGTGGTGGCACAGGCGATCAAGCCACTGGCGGTGGCGAGGGTAGTTCTGAAGTTAGCGGCTCCATAAGTATTGATGGTTCTAGTACGGTTTTCCCCATTGCTGAAGCAATGGCAGAAGAATTCCAACAACAATACTCTGATGTTCGAGTGACAGTTGGAGTCTCCGGAAGTGGCGGCGGCTTCAAAAAATTCTGCAACGATGAAACCGATGTTTCTAATGCCTCGCGTCCTATTAAAGCTTCTGAACAGGAAATGTGCGCCGAAGCAGGAGTTGAGTATATAGAAATCCCCGTTGCCTTTGATGCGCTTTCTGTAGTCCGCAATCCAGAGAATGACTGGGCTGAATGCTTAACCACAGAAGAACTCAAAACCATTTGGGAACCAGAAGCCCAAGGGGAAATTGATAATTGGAATCAGGTGCGAGATAGCTTTCCCGACCGAAGTATGAGTCTTTATGGTCCTGGTACTGACTCGGGAACATTTGACTACTTTACCGAAGCCATTGTCGGAGAAGGCGGTGCTAGTCGCGGTGACTACACAGCCAGTGAAGATGACAATGTCATTGTTCAAGGGGTAACTAGCGATGAAGGTGGCTTAGGCTATCTTGGTCTTGCCTACTACGAAGAAAATCAAGACAAACTTGCTCCCGTAGGAATTGATGATGGCAATCCTGACAATGGCGAAGGCTGTGTTGAGCCCAGTGCTGCTGCTGTAGAAGACGGCACCTATCAACCTTTAGCCCGACCCATTTTTATGTATATTAAAAAATCGGCAGCGGAGGAAAAACCGCAATTACAGGAATTCGTTCAGTTTTATCTCAGTGAAGAAAATCGTGGATTAGTTACAGAAGTGGGCTATGTTGGCTTAAGTAGCACCATCTACGACAAAGCATTAGCTCGCTTTGAAGAACGCAAAACGGGAACTGTCTTTGAAGGCGGTTCCACTGTGGGTGTCAAACTCAAGGAAGTGCTTTAAATTGCATTAGATTTCAACTCACATCAGGGTTAGTGGTTACTTACTAGCCCTGATAGTTCAGCGTTTTAGGACTTAATGAGGAGCAATGACAGCTAATCAACCCCAAAATCTTTTCCAACCTAATCGCGGTGCTAATAAATTAATTGAGCGCATTGTGGTTTTAATCTTCGGCTTATTTGCCTTAGTATCGGTTGCCACCACTGCCGGTATTGTTTTGACCCTAGCGGCAGAAACCGTTGGCTTCTTTCAAGAAGTTCCGTTATGGCGATTTCTGACTGATACAGAATGGACTCCTTTATTTGTTAATCCCCAGTATGGCATTTTTGTTCTTCTCAGCGGCACATTTCTCACCTCCATCATTGCCATTATCGTAGCGCTCCCCATTGGTTTACTGGCAGCTATTTATCTCAGTGAATATGCTCCTCCTAAGCTACGCAAGTGGGTCAAACCTGCTCTGGAAGTTTTAGCCGGTGTTCCCACAGTGGTCTTTGGTTACTTTGCGCTGCTATTTGTTACGCCTGTGTTGCAAACATTTATTCCCGGGCTGCAAGGCTTTAATGCCCTTAGCGCTGGGGCAGTTATGGGGATTGCCATTATTCCCTTAGTTGCGTCCCTAAGTGAAGATGCCATCTATTCGGTTCCCCAAAGTCTGCGCCAAGGGGCTTATGCTATGGGCTGCACGAAAAAAGAAGTGGTAACAGGCGTGGTAATTCCGGCGGCGTTATCAGGCATTGTGGCTTCCTTCATTCTCGCAGTCTCCCGTGCAGTGGGGGAAACCATGATTGTTACCGTTGCGGCAGGGCAAAACCCGACTTTAACCTTAAATCCATTGGTGTCAGTGCAAACCATGACCTCCTTTATTGTTCAGGTGAGTTTAGGGGATGCGCCCACCGGCTCTTTAGCTTATCGCACCCTATTTGCCGTCGGAACAACGTTGTTTTTAATCACCCTCGTGCTGAATGCCTTTAGCTTCTGGTTTGTACGTAAGTTCAGAGAGAAATACGAATAATGAGAACTGCTGATCCAATCTCCAAAAATCTAAACTCAGAGTTTCAAACAAATCTGAGCAAACGTTACCGACAAGGTGATATTTTTCGCTATGTCAGCATGATTGCCACTTATATTGGTTTAGTGGTTTTAGCAATTTTATTAATTGATGTCTTTGTTGATGGTATCGGCAACCTTGACTGGGACTTTTTCTCTAGCTACCCCTCTCGTAAACCGGAACAAGCTGGCTTTTTATCAGCTTGGGTAGGTAGTATTTGGCTAATGATTCTGACAGCGATTATTTCTTCTACAGTGGGAATCGGCGCTGGGATTTTCCTAGAAGAATTTGCCAGTGATACTTGGTATGCCAAACTGATTGAAGTCAACATCGGAAATTTAGCAGCGGTGCCGTCAATTATTTACGGGTTACTGGGTTTACAAGCATTTGTGCGCGTGATGGAACCCATTACAGGCGGACGCAGCGTGTTAGCTGGGTCTTTAACCATGTCCCTGCTAATTTTACCCATTATCATTGTTTCCACACGAGAAGCCCTCAGAGCCGTTCCCGATAGCCTCAGACAAGCGGGTTTAGCGCTGGGGGCAACTCGCTGGCAGGTAGTGCGAGAACAGGTATTCCCTTTAGCCTTTCCTGGAATGTTAACGGGAACCATTCTTGCCCTTTCCCGTGCCATTGGCGAAACCGCACCCCTAATTGCTGTCGGGGCTTTAACCTATATTGCTTTTCTCCCAACAGTTTGGCCGGTTTGGGAAGGGTTACAAACGCCATTTACGGTAATGCCGATTCAGATTTTTAACTGGGTGTCACGCCCACAAGCCGAATTCCATGATGTGGCGGCAACTGGAATTGTGGTTTTGATGGTGGTGCTGCTGTTAATGAACTCGATCGCGATCTTTTTGCGTAATAAATTTCAGCAAAAACTTGATTAAAATTAATTATCTCAACGATTTAGCGAGGAAAAAACGATGACAAGTGATCCCCAAGTCTCTCAAAATCAACCCCAATCCGAAGTGACAGAACCTGTTATGAAGGTGGAAAACGTTAATGTTTATTATAACTCTACCTTAGCGGTGCAAGGGGTAAATATGGACATTCACGCCCATGAAGTCACTGCCATGATCGGGCCGTCTGGATGTGGAAAAAGCACCATTCTCCGTTGTTTTAACCGTCTCAATGATTTAATTGCCGGGGCAAGGATAGAAGGAAAAATTGCTTATCACGGTAAAGATTTATATGCCAAGGGTGTGGATCCTGTGGAGGTGCGCCGTCGCATTGGGATGATCTTCCAAAAGCCCAACCCGTTTCCCAAATCCATTTATGAAAATATTGCCTTTGGGGCGCGTATTAATGGCTACCAGGGCAACATGGATGAATTGGTGGAAAAAAGTCTCAAACAGGCTGCCCTTTGGGATGAAGTAAAAGATAAACTCAAAGAAAGCGGTTTATCGCTATCTGGGGGGCAACAACAGCGTCTCTGTATTGCCCGCGGGATTGCTATTCAGCCGGAGGTCATTTTAATGGATGAACCCTGTTCGGCACTTGACCCCATTTCTACCTTACGGATTGAAGAACTTATCAGTGAGCTAAAGAAAAAATATACGATTATTATTGTTACCCATAATATGCAGCAAGCGTCACGGGTTTCCGATCGCACTGCCTTCTTTAATGCCAAACCCACAGAAAAAGGCAAACAGGGCTATTTAGTGGAATATGACGAGACAAAAACCATTTTCAACAACCCCGCGCAAGAAGCAACTCAGCAATATGTAAGTGGGGCATTTGGCTAAATTTGTTGGCTTTAAGCCTAGCAGACTGCTACCTATGGGTAGTAGTTTTTTTTATTGCCAATATTGGGCAGCTTGCCAAAAGCTATAAATCGCAAGGAAAGTCATTAGGGCATAGAAACTAAAAGTAACCGCGCGATCGGGTAGCTTTGGTAAATAACGGGTGCTGACTTGCGCCCCGATTAATCCCCCCATCCCTAATAAAATGCCTTGTAAAAAGAGAACATTCCCCTGCATCGCGTGTCCAACGGTAGAAGAAATAGAAGTGATGACAATAACGCCTAAGCTGGTTTGAATCGCCACCTTAATCGGTTGAGCAAGTAAAATCATTTGTAACGGCACAAGAATTACGCCACCCCCAATTCCAAATAAACCCGCAAGAAAACCAGCACTTCCTCCTGTGAAAACACGGGAGAAATTTTTTTTCAGGGGAGTTGTTTCCTGAGTATCATCTCCTTGTTTTATCAGTCGCCGTCGCCAGTTCGCTAACCCGATATTCGATAGCAACACAATACCAAATCCAATTAAAAGGAGATAATCAGGAATCAGACTCGCAACATACACCCCAACTTGAGCCGTAATCACCGCAGCCAAGCCTAAACTAAAAACTGAGGAAAGCCCTAAATAACCCATACGGTAGTTTTGAATACTCCCAGAAGACGCAGTGAGAAGAATGGCAAGACTACTGGTAGCAACTGCTTGCAGAGGGGTATAGCCTAAAGCGGTAATTAACGGCACTAAAACGGTTCCGCCACCAATGCCTAAAATTCCTGCGAGCAAGCCAGCAAAAAGCCCTCCCCCTGCGATTAAAAAAAGATTGTCCATAGTAAAATCAACAGTACCGATTGAGATTTAAGGCGTTGCCTATCACATTCAACTCCAAATACGCTCTAGTAATAGGACAAACCCCGGTAATACTTCCTCTCCAGTTAACCTTTCTGGCTTCTCGATAATCTCAACCTCACTTCCCAATCGGTAAATCTCAACCCGTTTGCTTTGCTGATCAATGAGCCAGCCTAGACGCATGCCATTGTTGATATACTCCTGCATTTTGCCTTGTAGCATGGGGAGGCGATCACTCTTGGAGCGCAACTCGACCACGAAATCAGGGCAGAGCGGTGCAAACCCTTCTTTTTCCTCTTGAGTCAGAGCATCCCAGCGATCGCGTTTTACCCAAGCAGCATCAGGTGATCGGATAGCCCCATTAGGCAACTCAAAGCCAGCAGAGGAATCAAATCCCTCCCCGAGATCTGGATGCTGTTCGCACCACTGAAATAGTTGACCCAAAATGCTGAAATTACGCTTGCCAGATTCACTACCCGTGGGTGGATTCACGATCAATTCTCCGTTTGCAGTTCGCTCCAATCGTAAGTCACGGTTTTCTGCCGCGATCGCAGCAAACTGCTCAGGCGTTACTGTTAATGGCATTTCAGGTAAGCAAATGGATAACCGCATTATGAGTTTGCTTTTGATTAAACTAACTTCACCCTATCAGTTGTTGCCCAAAAACGCCTAGACTCACTCACTTAGCATAATTAAATGGGATAGCGTAAGTGCTAATCTTCTAAGGCTTCCCAAACCCAATTTAAAAGCCCCTCTAATCCCTCTCGCGTCACCGCAGAAATAGATAAAATAGGCACATTGAGAAACTGAGAAAACGTTGATTTAATCTCGGCTTCCATCTCAGCATCAACCACATCTATTTTATTTAAGACTAAAATTTGTTTCCGTTGCGCTAAATCAGGTTTATAGGCGACTAATTCTTCTTGGATGGTTTTATAGTCTTGAATGGGATCATCGGCATTAAGATCAATCACGTGAAGGAGAATTTTGGTGCGTTCCACATGACGTAAAAACTCATGCCCTAACCCCACTCCTTCATGCGCTCCCGCAATTAGCCCCGGAATATCGGCAAAAACCGTTCCATCTCCAGTGGGTTTCCGTACAATGCCTAAATTAGGAACAAGTGTGGTAAAGGGGTAATCGGCAATTTTGGGTTTTGCCGAAGAAAGAGCCGAAATTAAGGTCGATTTTCCCGCATTGGGTAAGCCAATAATGCCGACTTCTGCTAAGAGTTTTAATTCCAACCGCAGATGGCGTTCTTCTCCGGGAAGCCCAGGGAGTGCCTTTTCCGGGGCGCGATTATGGTTGCTCAGGAAGTGACGATTGCCTAAACCGCCTTTGCCGCCTTTTGCCACACAAAGTTGTTGCTTATGGTCAGTTAAATCGCCAATTACCTCATTGGTTTCTTGATCATAGACAATTGTGCCACAGGGGACGGGTAAAACGCGATCGCGCCCCTTAGCTCCGGTCATATTTTTCGGCCCCCCACGTTTCCCATTTTCCGCCTGAAAACAGTGTTGATAGCGAAAATCAAGCAGGGTTTGGATATTTTCGTCTGCTTCTAAAATAATTGATCCGCCACGACCGCCATTGCCGCCAGCCGGTCCTCCTGCGGGAACATATTTTTCCCGAAGAAAGGCAACAATGCCGTCTCCGCCCTTACCAGCAATCACTTCAATGTCCGCTTGATCAATAAATTGCATTGTCGAATGTGGAGATATATTCAATCATAGTTTAAACTATTTAAGAAGCAGGTCTTAAACTCTACAACATTTACTGATGGTATTTGACCCAAATTTCTTCAACTCCGACGGCAGTGACAATCAATCAGGAGCATCTTCTAATGAAGAAGCCAAAAATTCCCTTCTGCAATACCTAGAGCAACAAAACCCTGATGTTTTAGCCGAAATTGCGCGATCGATCAGCCCCGATGCCAGAGAAATTGTTTCTCAAAATGTGCAAGGGTTAGTGGGAGCCTTACCCTCTGAGCATTTCCAAGTGCAAGTCACTACTGACCATGATAATCTCTCCAGTATGTTAGCCTCAGCCATGATGACGGGGTATTTCTTACGTCAAATGGAGCAGCGTATGGAATTAGAAACGCGCATGGATAATAGCCAAGACGTTAATTCCGAAAAGTGATTGCTTTTTAGATTTTAATATATGAAACGACTCCCTTTGATGGCGTTAATCTTGGCTATTAGTGCCGCTTGTACAGAATTTGCGCGTCATACTAACCAAGAAGAAGGTGAGATAACTGTTAGTGCTGCTGAAGCGACCGTCAAAGGGAGAGAAATTGCCAGTGAAGGCACAGAATATGAGGCAATTCGTGTTCTTGAAGTGGTCGGAAATTTAAAACATCCTTGGTCAGTTGCCTTTTTACCTGAGGGGGAAATGCTCATCACTGAACGTCTCGGACGTTTAAATTTACTGGCAGATGGGGAACTAACAGAAATTTCCAATTTGCCTAATATAAGTCGGCAAGGGCAAGGAGGATTGCTCGATGTCAGCGTTCATCCTGACTACAAAGAAAATGGCTGGATTTATTGGACGTATTCCCAACCCAATAATCAGGGAGAAACCGCAACCGCTTTAGCAAGAGGGCGTATTGAAAAAAGTACCTTAGTCGATGTCGAAGAACTATTTGTACAAAATCGCTATTCGCAACCTGGGCGACATTATGGTTCTCGCCTGGCTTGGACAAATGAGGGTAAGTTATTAATGAGTATCGGCGATCGCGGCTCTAATCCCCCTCGGGCTCAAGATAACAGCGATCATGCCGGCACTTTGATTCGGCTCAATGATGATGGTTCTGTCCCTAAAGATAATCCCTTTGTGGAGGATGAAGAGGTTTTAGACGAAATCTTTGATTTGTCGAGGGAGGATGTCACATCCTGACAGATGAATCGGAAGGGGGACTTTACAAAATTGAACCCGACTCATAACTGCTTTGGCGCGATATAGCTCTGCCATTTGCTGAAGGCAATCGCGCTTATTAAGCCTAAACATAGCATTATCATAGAAAAAATACTCCACATTTTATTGCAATGAATCGACGGGAACTACTAACCCTACTGGGAATAACGGGCATTGGCGGGATTATTGCCACTCAACTCGGTAATGGGCGAGGAAATGCAAACTCCCTACCAACTCCCGATATCCAACTCCCAGAAATTGAACCGCGTCTGCGCTTTGTCTCTCTTGCTGACACCGGCACTGGCAACCGAGGGCAATATGCCGTTGCCAAAGCCATGAATACCTTTTATAACCAATCTCCTTATCCCTTAGTCCTTTTAGCTGGAGACAACATCTATAATAACGGCGAAATTGATAAAATTGAGACAGTTTTTGAGCGACCCTATAAACCGCTTCTTCAAGACGGCGTCAAATTCTATGCCTGTTTAGGCAACCATGATATTCGCACCAAAAATGGTACGCCACAGGTAGAATATCCTCAGTTTAATATGCAGGGACGCTACTACACCTTCACCCGTTCTATCGTTCAATTTTTTGCCCTCGATACCACTGGTAATGCTGACTGGAAACAACAGCTTGACTGGTTAGATGAGGAATTAAGAAACTCTAACGCCCCTTGGAAAATTGTTTTTGGACATCATAATATTTACTCCTCAGGGGTTTATGGCTTAAATCAGCCTTTAATCTCTAAACTCACGCCCCTATTTAAACGCTACAACGTGCAACTTTATATTAATGGACATGAACACCATTATGAGCGTACCCGCCCCATTAATGGGACAACCTATTTAACCTGTGGCGCAGGGGCAAAATTACGCCCTGTCACTCCTTCCGATTGGACAGAATATGCCAGTAGCCAACTCAGCTTTGCTAGTTATGATGTTTATACCGATCAAATTGCCATACGAGGCATTAATAAAGACGGAAAAATTATCGATCGCGCTTTAATTCCTCGAACCACTTAACTTAACAATGCTATTTTCATCCCATCAGAATAAATTCATTGCTTTATTATTAACATTTATTGCCACCTTTCTAACCGCTTGCGATCCCACTCTCATCGAAGGCGCAGCCCTAGAAAGGTCACAAGTGGTACAATCAGTTTTAAGTGATCCCAAAACCTTTAATGCCATTCTTTCCCAAGAGTCTCCCAATGTTTTTGGTTTAACCTATGAAGGGCTAGTTAAAGAAAATCCCATTACCGGCAAAATTGAACCCGAATTAGCCGAATCTTGGGAAATTTCTGATAACGAACAAGAAATTACCTTTACCCTTCGCGAAGGCTTAAAATGGTCCGATGGAGAACCCTTAACCGCAGATGATGTCGTCTTTACTTATAATGACTTAATCCTCAATCCTGATATTCCCAATAATATCCGCGATAGCCTCAGAATTGGGGAAAGTGGTGAGTTTCCAACAGTAGAAAAAATTGATGAGTTACGAGTCAAATTTACCGTTCCCGAACCCTTCGCCCCCTTCCTCCAAGCAGCAGGGAGTTCCATTATGCCTAAACACGCTTTACAGGAATCAGTAGAAGAAACGGACTCCGATGGAACCCCAGTTTTCTTAAATAAATGGGGAGTAGATACGCCGCCTGAAGACATTATTGTCAATGGGCGTTATCAGCTAGCGAATTATGCCACCAGTGAACGAGTTACCTTTCAGAAAAATCCTTACTATTGGAAAGAAGACGAAAACGGAAACCAACTGCCTTACATTGATCGCGTCATTTGGCAAATTGTTGAAAATCAAGATACTGCATTACTACAATTTCGGTCAGGTGATCTTGATTCGATTGGAGTTAGCCCCGAATATTTTTCCTTACTGAAACAAGAAGAAGATCGCGGAAATTTTACCATTCATAATGGGGGGCCTCAATATGGAACCCGCTTTATTGGCTTTAATTTAAATACGGGAAGTCGTGATGGTGAACCCTTAGTTGATCCCGTCAAATCGCGTTGGTTTAATAATGTTAATTTCCGAAAGGCGATCGCGTATGGAATTAACCGCCAGCAAATGATTAATAATATTCATCGTGGCTTAGGAGAACCGCAAAATTCTCCCATTTCTGTACAATCGCCTTTTTATAAAGAAGACGTAACTACCTACAATTATGACTTAGAAAAAGCCGAAGAACTCTTATTTAATGAAGGATTTGAATATAACGACAACGGAAACTTAGTCGATGAAGAGGGAAACCGTGTTCGTTTTACCCTCATTACTAATGCGGGAAATCAAACCCGAGAAGCCATGGGAGCGCAAATTAAGCAAAATTTAGACAAGTTAGGAATTACAGTGGATCTAAATCCCATGCAGTTTAATGTTTTAGTGAATAAACTTTCTAATTCCTTAGATTGGGAATGTCATCTTTTAGGCTTTACTGGTGGAAACGAACCCCACTTTGGCATCAATTTGTGGCGCGTGGATGGCAATTTACATACCTTTAATCAAGCTCCTCGCGGTGATGCCGAGTCTCTAGAAGGGCGAGAAATTAGAGACTGGGAAAAAGAAATTGAACAACTTTATATTGATGCTTCTAGAGAATTAGATGAAGAAAAACGGAAAGAACTTTATGGTAAAGCCCAAGAAATTGTCCAAGATAAACTTCCCTATATTTATTTAGTGAATCCCCTCTCTTTAGCTGCCGTGCGCAATCATATTGAAGGAATTGAATATTCAGCACTAGGGGGTGCTTTTTGGAATATAGAAGAACTAAAATTATCAGCAGAATAAGATGACAGAAGAACATGGCTTAAAACAAATCCTCGATGCAGTTGCTAATGGAAAAATGTCTCCAGACATTGCCCAAGAAAAACTAAACAATTTTGCCTTTGAATCTGTTGATAACTTTGCCAAAATCGACCATCATCGCACGATTAGAACGGGATTTCCGGAAGTTATTTGGGGCCCTGGAAAAACCCCTGAACAAATTGTGCAAATTATGCTGAGAATGCAGGAGTCTCTTCGAGGGGAAAATCAGAGTCACGCGATTATTGCGACTCGCATCGATTCTTCTGTATTTGATCAACTTAAAAGCCAGATTCCAGAGTTAGAATATTATGCCGTCCCCCGAATTTGTGTCCTAAAAACCGCTCCTCCTCCCCAACAAAAAGGTAAAATCGGCATTATTAGCGCAGGCACCGCTGATATTCCTGTTGCCGAAGAAGCTGCCCTCACTGCCGAACTCTGTGGCTTCACCATAGAACGTCTCTGGGATGTGGGGGTTGCCGGTATTCACCGCTTATTTAGCCATCGGGAACTATTAAACCAAGTTCAGGTTCTCATTGTTGTGGCGGGAATGGAAGGCGCACTCCCGAGTGTTGTCGCTGGAATGGTTGATTCTCCTGTGGTTGCAGTTCCCACTAGTATTGGCTATGGGGCAAGTTTGGAAGGAATTGCCCCCCTTTTAACCATGCTCAACTCTTGTGCCACAGGAATCGGGGTTGTTAATATAGATAACGGTTTTGGAGCTGCCATTCTCGCTGGACAAATTTTGCGAACAGCAACCAAAATTAATGCTGACCCCCTTTGACATAGGTTTTAAAATAAGCTAAGATTAGAAATCGTCTCATACCTTGGAGAGGTGGCTGAGTGGTTGAAAGCGGCGCCCTGCTAAGGCGTTAGAGGGTTTACGCCCTCTCGAGGGTTCGAATCCCTCCCTCTCCGTTGCAAGAACTTTATTCTCCAAAGAACCAAATTAAAACAATTAATCCCACAGCAAGGGGAATATAGCCAAATATCCACTGTAATAGTTGTAGAAGGTTCAACGGCAAATAAACCATGATCTCTGTCAAGTAAAAACTAGCAAATACTAAAACTAAAAAAAACACCAAAGCCTTAACCATAACATCCTCAAACAAAAGAGAGATTTTCAGCTAGAGCAAGAAACGATAGAATAATTTGTAGCCTACTAGACTGAGTGAGCGCTAAATCGTATTAATACGATGTATTTCGGAGTAATTCGGAACGCCCTCACACCAGACTCAGGGATTAGATTCTAATCCCTACGCTTATAGGTCATGAGTTAATGAGATTCGCTAGTCTCAAGCCTCGGCGGAGGAAGAAAGCCTGTTAGCGGGTGTAAACCGTAAGCCATGACAAGCCTGTAAGCATTGTTGAAGCAAACTTAACCTCCTTATGGAGTGTCGCCGAAAGGCAAACTTTAAGTAAGGGCTGTTTATAAATAGCCTTTACTTTTAACCTAAATTTACCCCGATTTGTTACGAAATTTAGATACTAGATAACTGGACAT
>CAZTXK010000028.1:0-2079 GCA_964617275.1 uncultured Dactylococcopsis sp.
TCTTTTTTAAAACTAGAATCCCCCCAAACCCCACCTTCGTAAGGGGGGCTTAAGGAATCGTTAAGCCAGATCAAGTTGTTATCATAAATAGGAGATGAACTATACCCCACCCCTAGCTCGCTTAATTGAACGCCTGCAAGGCTTACCCGGTGTTGGCCCCAAAACTGCCCAACGTCTGGCGTTTCATATTTTAAACCGACCCGAAGCAGAAATTGAAGCTCTTGCTAAAGCCCTCATTGACGCTAAGAAGCAGATTGGACTGTGTCAAGTGTGTTATCATCTGACCGCAGATTCCATTTGTGAAATTTGTAATAATCCCAATCGCGATGATAGTACCATTTGCGTTGTTCCCGACTCCCGTGATGTAATTGCCTTAGAAAAAACTCGGGAATATTCGGGGAAGTATCATGTTTTGGGGGGAGTAATTTCGCCTATGGATGGGGTAGGGCCAGAAGAGTTACACATTCAGCCGTTGGTGGAACGAGTGAGCCAAGATCAGGTTAAAGAGGTGATTCTTGCCATTAGCCCAAGTGTCGAAGGGGATACCACCACGTTATATTTAGGTCAATTACTCAAGCCTTTTACTCGCGTCACTCGTATTGCCTTTGGTTTGCCAATGGGGGGGGATTTAGAATATGCTGATGAGATTACCCTCGCACGGGCTTTAGAAGGAAGACGGGATTTAGATTAATGTCACTAGCAAGGGAAAATTTTGCCCAAGAGGTGAGTTTAGCGGATCAAGACATTGATTTAGCGAAAGCCGCCCTCTATATGGCGCAGGAAGAAACACCGAGTCTGAATATTGAAACCTATTTAGAACAGTTAGATGAGTGGGCGCAACAAGTCCAAGGGTTACTCCCCGAAGAACGGTATCCGTTACGGGTAATTCAATGTATTAATCAAGTTTTATATGATGATTTGGGATTTGTGGGGAATGAGGAGAATTATTATGATCCCCGCAATAGTTTCCTCAATGAGGTGATGGAACGTCGCACGGGGATTCCGATTACTTTGGCGTTAGTTTATTTAGAGGTAGCCCGTCGCATTGACTTTCCGATGGTTGGCATTGGGATGCCGGGGCATTTTTTAATTCGCCCTGAGTTTAAGGATGCAGGGATTTTTGTGGATGCGTTTCACAAGGGAGAAGTCTTATTTCCTGAAGATTGCCAGCAACGCTTACAAGAAATTTTTGCCCAACCTGTGACGTTAGAAGATCAATTTTTAGAGGCGGTTTCTAAAAAAGAGTTTCTTGCCCGAATGTTGACCAATTTAAAGCTAATTTATATTAATCAACAAGATTTAGAACGGGCTTTGGCGGTAATTGAACGGTTATTATTAGTATTTCCTGATGCGATTATCGAACAGCGCGATCGGGGCTTACTTCACTATCAAATGGGAGACACTCAAAGCGCGATCGCTGACTTAAAAACTTATATTGCCCACTACCCTGAGGCTTCTGATTCTTCTATGATTGAAATGTTAATTAGTCAAATCAGTGATCAGTAATTGGTTATTCTGCCTCAAAAGATTGATTTTCCACTGGTAATTGTTGGAGATTCGCTTGCAATTTTTGTTTTACAGTTTCTGGGCTAACGCCTAAGCGACGGGAAACTTCTTCTAAGGAAAGATGCATATTCCCAATGCGAACTTTTGTGTTGTCATTTAATATGACCTCTCCCTTATCATCGACTTCAAAATTACCACTAATTCCCACATAGACTTTCTGTTGACTTAATCGGGGAAAAGAACTCATGGCTCGTTCTAAAATTTCTTTTTCTGAGCTTTTGATGTCATCTCTAGAAATCGCGCTAGGTTGGATAACTGTCCCCATTTCTAACTGATTTTTGTCAACTCTAGTACGAACTCCTTCACTTGCTTCTAAAAAAGGTTTCACTCTCTGATTCTCTGATAATTGACGGTTAATAATTTGATTTAATTCTTGTTGCTTGGCTTTTTGGGTGGGGGGCGTTTCACGAGACTGATTTTGCGAAGTTTTTGGTTCTAAGGAAGAAGAAATATTCTCCTCACTTTTTTCCTCTTCGATTTGGGCTTCTTTAATATTATTTTCTGTCGTCTGCG
>CAZTXK010000028.1:2179-9574 GCA_964617275.1 uncultured Dactylococcopsis sp.
TGCATACCAATCAGGAACAGCCGTAAATTCTTTCCACAAATAATAAGCACCTGCTCCCCCTAAACCGAGGAAAGCAAGAACAATAATGAGCCATTTTTTATGTATTTTCATCAGTTTAATCTCGCAATTGTACTGGCATGACTAAATAGGTCATTTTTAAGCCTCCTACAGGAGTAAAAATAATCGGCTGACTGGCTTCATTAAGCTGCATCTGGATTTCATTTCCCTTAAAGGCTTTGAGTCCGTCCATTAAATATTTAACATTAAAAGCAATATCAATGCTGTCTCCTGTTACCTCTGCTGACATTGATTCTTGGGCGCTGCCCACTTCCTTAGCATCAACGGATAACGCTAGTTGTTGGTTTTCATTATCAATGCTGAATTTAACAACATTATTTTGCTGATCGGCTAAAACTGCTACTAATTCTAGACTGCTTAGGAGGCGTTTTCGTTCCAAGGAAAGTTGGCGGGAAAATTCATTGGGAATTAGCTGATCATAAGCGGGATAAGCCCCTTCTAATTTGCGAGTAGTCAGGCGTTGAGAGTCTAGTTCAAAGGCGACTTGTACTTCATCGCAGTTCATCGTCACCACGGAATCTTCTTTTTGGGTTTTAATCATCCGTTCCAACTCTCGTAACGCCCGTGCCGGAATCGTTACCGCAAACCCTTCGCTTGCCCCTTCAATTCCTTCTTGAGTGGTTTCTAATACCGCTAGGCGGTGTCCATCGGTGGCAGCAAATTCGAGACTGTCTTCTTTACGAGTTAAATGAACGCCTGTTAAAACTTGTTTCGCTTCTTCGGTACTGGTAGCGAATAGAGTGGAACTTAAGCCATCAATTAGCGCTTCCACGGGAACTTGTAGTGCTTCTTCTGTTTCAATTTCAGGAAGGTTGGGGTATTCATCGGCATTCATCCCCCGAAGCCGAAATCGCCCTGATGCCGAAATCAGAGTGGCACTAAAACTTTCATTATCTTCTTCTTCTTCCTCTTCCATCCCCAGTAAGGTAATTTCCCCTTCTGGGAGACGGCTGACAATATCACTGAGAAGTTTCGCGGGGAGGGTAAAGGTATGATTATCGCTGACTTGGGCGGGAAAGCTGGTTTGTAGCCCTAAACTAAGGTCAAATGCGGTGAGGGTGATGCGTTGGGTTTCGGCATTAGTTTGAAAGAGAACATTCCCTAAAACAGGATGAGTGGGGCGTGAGGGAACTGCCCGACTGACGAGAGAAAGGTTAGTTTTGAGGTCGCTTTGGCTGCAAACAAGTTTCATTCTATATTAATCAGAGTTGAGGCATGATAATTTTATATTAACGAATCAACATCGTGCAAGTAATTTGCTTGCTTAATCATTATGTCACAAGAACAACTCAAAAGCACTTACATTGATATTAGTGATAACTTCGAGATTGGGTGGAATATCTTTTTAGATCAAAAAAATAATTTATTATGGTTTTTGTTAGTTTTTAATTTACCTCTAGCCATTATTGAACAGTTTGTTCCTGATCCAAATCCGGAAACGGGAGTTAGCTCTCCAATCATCATTCCCTTTTTTATTATTGCCAATATTATTGGCATCTTAATTAATTTAGCAATCCATATCATTACGGAAAGAAATATTCATCGAGAAAGTGTTAATAGCGCTTTGGCGATCCAGAAAGCCTCTTCTAAATTATTAATCACTTTAATTTTAGGAGTTTTATTTGTTATAATAACTTTTATTGGAGGATTACTATTTCTTATTCCAGGAATTTATTTGGCGATCATTTTTGCTTTCTTTACTGAAGCGATCGCGCTTCGCAATTGTCACTTTGATGCCTTTACCTATAGCCGAAATTTAGTAAAAGGACAATTTTGGAAAGTTTTTGGACGTTTATTATTATTAGGGCTTGCTTTTACAGCTTTATTACTCTTTTTCCTAATTCCTATGAGCATCATTTCTGCTTTTTTATCAGGTTTACCAATTATACAGGGATTCGCAGAGATAATTTTAAGTTTAGTAATTGCAATAATCAGTTACTTTTTTGCAATTACGTTTACGGTTTACTTTCTTAATTTAGATTACTTAAGAAATGGTTTACCGCAACGTGCTTAGAGTTAAGCCATTAAAGTTTTTCGCCATTTCGCACTTTGAGCGCGATCGCTGCGAATTTCTAAAACTCTAATTCCGCTTTTCGGAAGCTGACTTAAGAGAGGGGGTAATTGTTCCCAACTGGTAATTAATTGATACTCAATTCCATAAGTGGCACATAACGTAGCAAAGTCTAGATTTTGCGGGGTGGCAAAAAAGTCTTCAAAAACGTCTTGAAATTCGGCAATGGGTAACATTTCAAAAATGCCGCCACCGTTATTGTTAACTAAAATAATCGTCAAATGTCCCTTTAATTGTTGACGCTGTAAAAAGCCATTGGTGTCATGAAGGAGGGCTAAATCCCCTGTTAAACAAATAGCAGGTTTCCCTTGATGGGCAATTCCGATCGCGCTGGAAAGTGTACCATCAATGCCGTTTGCTCCGCGATTAAATAAGGGATATATCTTTCTTTCATTCGGTTGCCAGAACCATTCTACATCCCGAACGGGAAGACTATTTGCAATAAAAATAGGAGTATTTTCGGGAAGAAGTTGAGATAAATACCAAGGAATTTTGGGCTCTATTAATGCCTCAGTTTCGGCTAGTTTATGATCAATGCTTTGGCGCATTTTAGCTTCTAAAGATAGCCATTCCTCTTGATAACTCGATAAAGGTGGAAAAGTGCCATTAACTTCCAAAATCTCCAAGATGTTAATGCGGAGAGGAATTGTTTTTTGATGCAGCGGATCAACATTTTCTCCTGCGGTTTCAATTACCCAAGACAGGGGAGAAATTTCACTTAGCCAACTGCGGAGGGTTTTACTAGTAGGAAATGCCCCAATTTGAATCACCATCTCTGGGATTAGGGCGTTTGCGTTTTCTTCATCGCGCAAAATAAAGTCATAGGTAGAGACTAAATTGGGAATTAGATGGGCATAATTTCTAACCGGAGATAACCCTTCTGCTAGTACAACCCATCCCAGAAGATTAGACAGATGCGCGATCGCGCGACAGTATTTTTCCGCATCCAGTGGCTGATCCACGCCAGCAATAATAATTCCGCGATTGCTGTTTTTCCAAGTTTCCCACGGAAGTGGCTGTTGCACGGTTGGGCTAACAGGGGGAACTAAATGGGAGAAAAACCCGTCAAACTCATCTAACGTTCTCGTGAGGGGCTGTCCTCGGAATCGAATTCCGAGGCTTGTAAGCCCCGTCATCCCTTCTGAAATGGGGGCAAGGGGATCACGAAATGGAATATTCAAGTGAACCGCTGCTGAAAAGGGAAAGCGCGATCGCGCCACAGCTTGCACTACAGTCTGTCTCAAATATCGCAACTGATCCATCTCCTCACTGGGGAGACTTAACTCAGCATACCAACTGGGATAATTGCCATAGAGTTTCTGTTGATCTATGGTCTGTCCACTATGACAATGACGTAACTCCGGGGGGCGATCGGCCGTTAAAACCAACAACGGAACACCGCTTTCTCTGGCTTCGATGATTGCCGGATAAAAATTTGCCCCAGCCGTTCCCGAAGTACACACCAACGCCACCGGAATCCCTGTTATTTTTCCTCTTCCTAAAGCAAAAAACGCCGCGGATCGTTCATCTAAAATGGGAACTGCTTCAATTTCGGGATGCTGCGCGAAAGCAGTAGTCAGCGGCCCCGAACGAGAACCGGGACACACCACTGCTGTGGTTACGCCCAAACGAAAGAGCGTTTCCACTAACACGGAACTCCAGAGCGCATTTACATTCCGAAAATCAATGATCATTAGTTATTGGTTATTGGTCATTGGTCATTGGTCATTGGTCACTGATTACTGGTAACTGGTCACTAATTACTGGTAACTGGTAACTGGTAACTGGTAACTGTCTTTAACTCATCACCATGCCGCCATCAACATTAAAGACTTGTCCCGTGATATAAGCCGCAGCGGGATCACTGGCTAAAAATCGCACCATGCCAGCAACTTCTTCCGGTTGACCATAACGGGCAAGAGGAATATATTTCAAGATTTCTTCAGCATCCACGTCTTGAGTCATTTCTGTAGCAATAAAACCGGGGGCAACTGCATTCACCGTCACATTACGAGACGCTAATTCCTTCGCCATGGTTTTCGTAAAACCAATCACCCCCGCTTTAGCAGCACTATAATTTGCCTGTCCGGGATTCCCCATTTGTCCAGCAACCGAAGCAATATTAATAATTCTTCCCTGACGCTGTTTGAGCATAATTTTACTAACCGCTTGGGTGCAGAGAAAAACCCCAGTAAGATTGAGATTAATTACCGCTTGCCAATCTTCGAGTTTCATTCGTAACAACAGAGTATCGCGAGTGATGCCAGCATTGTTCACTAAAACGTCAATACTTCCCCACTGGGAATGGGCTTCCTTTACTAACTTTTGTACTTGTTCCGAATCACTGACATCGCCTTGAATCGCAACCGCTTCTCCCCCTTGATCGGTAATTTTTTGAACAATTCCTTCTGCCGCCTCCGAGGAACGAGCATAATTTACCACAACTTTTGCCCCAGCTTGGGCTAAAGCAAGCGCGATCGCGCTGCCAATTCCCCGCGAAGCCCCCGTTACAAGCGCTACTTTATTTAATAAATGTTGTGCAGTCATTTTAAATTCCTTGATCTCTGTTGAGTTGCCACATCTAGCCTCCTAGAAATTGACATAAAAATCAACTCTCATCGAAAAAGTAGAATTCGTTACTGACAAATTCCCCGAATCCGATACAATCAGAACAAATTTTCAAGTATTTGTGGTGTGTTTTCTTGGAGGATAGAATCATTAACTTAGTCACTCATAACTCAACCCCTTCCGTGCTAAAACTCTCTGGTGGAAGTAAATTACAGGGACACGCAACCATTAGCGGCGCAAAAAACTCGGCTCTAGCAATAATGGCTGGAACCCTACTTTGCTCAGGTCAGTGTCGTTTACGAAACATTCCTTCCCTAGTCGATATTAACCACATGGGAGACGTATTAACCAGCGTTGGCCCCAAATTACATCGCGAGGAAGATATCCTCGAAATTAACGCAAAAGAGATTACCACCTCGAAACCCCCTTACGAGTTAGTCTCTCGATTAAGAGCCAGTTTTTTCGTAATCGGCCCCCTTTTAGCCCGTTTAGGCGTGGCTCGTGTTCCTCTACCTGGTGGCTGTGCCATTGGCGCTCGTCCGGTTGACCTTCATGTGCGCGGTTTAGAAGCAATGGGGGCAAAAGTCAGAATCGAACATGGCATTGTTCATGCCGATATTCCAGGGGGAAAGAATCGCTTACAAGGAGGAGAAATCTATTTAGATTACCCCAGCGTTGGGGCAACAGAAACCATTTTAATGGCAGCCACCCTTGCTGAGGGAGAAACCCAAATTGAAAATGCCGCTCGTGAACCAGAAGTTGTGGATTTAGCCAACTTCTGCAATGCCATGGGGGCAAACGTGCAAGGGGCTGGTACCAATACCATTACCATTTCTGGCGTTAAATCGCTCCATAGTGTGGATTATTCCATTATTCCTGATCGCATTGAAGCTGGAACTTTTTTAGTCGCCGGTGCGATTACCCACTCCGAAATTTCTATCTCTCCTGTGATTCCAGAGCATTTAATCCCTGTTATTGCCAAACTCCGAGCCATGGGAGTTAAAATTATTACGGATGAACCGAACTGCTTACGGGTCATTCCGGGATCATTGAAAGGAACTGATATTGAAACCTTACCCTATCCAGGATTTCCCACGGATATGCAAGCCCAGTTAATGGCTCTACTCGCCATTAGTGAAGGAGATAGTGTCATTACCGAAACCGTCTTTGAAAACCGTCTCCGTCACGTGGCGGAATTCAAACGCATGGGGGCTGATATTCGCTTAAAAGGGCAACAGGCAATTATTCGGGGGGTTCCCATGCTCACTGGTGCGCCCGTGGTAGCAACCGATTTACGAGCCTCTGCGGCATTAGTGGTAGCTGGGTTAGCAGCGAAAGGTACAACAACCATTCAAGGGTTACATCATCTCGATCGCGGCTATGATAACCTCGAAGGGAAATTAAGACAATTAGGGGCAAAATTAGAACGAGTCAGTGCTGAGGAAACGGATTTTCCCTTACCTGAACCAGAGTCTATTTTGAATTAAAAGTTTGAAAAGTAAGCGCGATCAAATATGTTGTTTTTACAGATCAACAAAAATCGAAAATTTGATCGCGTATTAATTTAAGTAAAGCCTTGCCGTAATAGAATTCAGATTAAAATTGCTACATGGGATAACTTTAATGTACATTTAAGTTAGGATGAGTGATTCTTACTCAAGCAAAATTAATGCTTTGAAATTCCATATCCTTCATTAGCCTCAATCGCCATCCTTGATTAGAATTAATCTGCTGTTTCATTACCAAAATTATCGCTGTCTAGGGAGGAAAGATGCCGCGCCTATTTACTCAACGCGATCGTTACTTACACCTATTTAGCAATAAGCCAACAGTTTATTCTCGCTTCAGCTGGGAATTAATCAACGCGATCCTCTACATTGTTGGAGGTTTTACTTTTATTATGGGTAGTATATTTTTCCTTCCCAAATATGACTCCCTGTCTGATATCGGTGCTTGGATTTTCTTTTGGGGATCTCTTGTTTACTTAATTGTTACAGGTTCTGATTTATGGGAAGCTGCTACTTACCTCCGCTATCGGAAAATGAGAACCATTTGGAATTGGCTAGAATTTGTCATTGCTAATATTTATGTAGGAGGAACAATTCTTTTTACCATTGGCAGTCTCTTATTTTTATCAAAAATTGACAAAATTGTAGCTGGTGGCTGGTGCTTTACCATTGGTAGTTTACTTTTTTTACTTGGAGCTTGTCTCAATGTCAGACAAATTGTTCACGAGTCATCCTTAATTAAATTGCAACTCCTGAACGCGACGGCAATTACTTTCGCTTTAGGATCAATGCTTTTTCTAATCGCATCACTTCCCTATTTATCAGATACATTAACCATACAAAAAAATGGGATTTTATTTAGATATGTCGGGTGGGAATATATTGTTGGAAGTATTCTATTTTTGAGTGGTGGAATTTTTCATTATTACCGTTTTCATCAAAAAGAGGACTCTAAAAACAAAAATGTTACCTCAAAATGGGGAAAAACTTTTTATAAATTAAAGCATCAAGCCACTGAAGAAACGACCAAAGAAAAACGAGCTAAGCAATTTAAATTACAAGCAGAAATTTATAATAATATAAGTAAAAGTAGAAAACAAGTAAAACAAAACTATTATCTTAGTTCAGAAGTTGAATGAGAAAATTAATTCTAAATTTTTTAACTCATAA
>CAZTXK010000028.1:9674-12183 GCA_964617275.1 uncultured Dactylococcopsis sp.
AAAAATGGACGTAACTGGACTCGAACCAGTGACCTCTACGATGTCAACGTAGCGCTCTAACCAACTGAGCTATACGTCCCAGCTTTAAGTAAATATAGCACGATTATTTCAGTCGTGGCAACAAGCAGAGAAATTCGTTAAAAATTTAGGATCAGATTCGTCGGAGTTTGATATGATAGGAAAGGTCAACCTAGACAAGTGTAAGCGTCTTTGACTCAATCGACTACCGAACCCATCCAACTTGATACTCTCACCCAAGAACTAGCAGCGATTCAGCAAACTGGCTCGAAACGAATTGCAATTCTTGGGTCGCGTCATGTTCCCATTACTCATCAGCAATTGATTGAAATGATGAGTTATGCCCTTGTGTTAGGCGGGAATCGTCTTGTTACCTCAGGGGCAACGGGAACGAATTCTGCGGTGATTAAAGGGGCAATGCGTGGTGATCCCAACCTTTTAACCGTGATTTTGCCGCAAAGTCTCAAGCAACAGCCACAAGAATCCCAAGATCAGCTAGCACAAGTGATTCATCTTGTGGAAAATGCAGAACAAGATGAACTTTCCTTAGCAGAAGCAAGTTCCCTCTGTAATCGGGAAATTATATCTCGCTGTCAACAGCTGATCTGTTTTGCCTTTCATGATAGCCATACCTTGCTGAAAACCTGCGAGGAAGCAGAGGAAGATCGCAAATTAGTTACCTTATTCTATTTTGATTAAGTTATGGAAACTTCCACTTCAGCAGTGTTGCTATATTCTTTGGTTGCCGGGGCAATCCTAGTCTATTTGCCGTTTTTGGCGGTGGGCTGGGGGCGTTTGCAAGTGGGCTATGATTATCAAGCCCCTCGCGCCATGTTAGACAAATTGCCGCCTTTCGCGAAACGGGCGACATGGGCGCATCAAAATGCCTTTGAATCTTTTACTCTCTATGCCCCTGCTGCCATTATGGCTTATGTGACAGGGGTTAATTCTTCGTGGGCATTTTGGGCAGTGATTCTTTATTTGGTGGCGCGATCGCTGTATCCTGTTTTTTATATCGCCAATATTGCCCCAGCGCGATCGTTAATGTTTGCTTTGGGCTCTTTAAGTATTTGGACACTATACGGTTTAAGCATCATTGCCGTTAACTCTTAGCAAATTGTTTTTGTAAGGGGAGGAGGAAGGGAGAAGGCTCTCTTTTTTGTAGGGAATTTCCTCCTTTGAGATTAAAGCGATTCCAACTGAAGGGGGCTTGTTCGGCTGCGGATAACCACAGAAGGCGTTTGGCGCGAGTCATAGCAACATAAAATAAACGATACTCTTCAGCCGTTTGTAATTCTCCCGCTTTTTGCCAAGCGGTAGTAGGTTGGGAAAGAGTAATGGCTTCTTGGCGATACTGGCTATGGACAATATTGCGAATCTGCGATCGCGCTACCTCTGATAAGGTAAAATCCCCAATAAACTGACTGGAAGTGGGAACGCGCTGTTGTCCGGGAATATTATCTTTGTGCAGGAAGGGAATAAACACATAATCCCAATCTAATCCCTTCGCTTTGTGCATAGTAATAATCGTCACTTGTCCCGTTTTAATATAGAGATCATCCTCGTTTTCCTCTATCCCTTGAAATTGTTCCGAGTCAATAATCTCTCGTAGGGTTTCAATAATCTGAACGATAGAACTGCCACCGGTGGAGATCTCTTGTTGAATGCGGGCGGCTAACTTTTGACTGGTGGCTAATTCCGAGGCAGTATAATTGAGGGTTAAGCCCAGAAAGGAAATTAATTGATAGGTAGGTAACTCGATTCTAGCTTTGAGGAGACTGCGACAATAGTAACTCGCCTGCTGCACCGCTTGACTCTGAGGCGAATCTAAGACAGTGGGATACAGAAATTGTTCGGGGGAACTGGCAAGGGCGTTAATGTCTTGTTTCGGGATTAAATTGCGTTGGGTTAAAACCTCTAGGGCCGCTTTAGTATATTCAGGGGAATGAGGACGATTGAGGAATTGTAAGAGGCTTAAGGTTTCATTGGGGATATAGGAAGAACGTTCCTGTTGACTAACTTCAAAGACAGGAATATTATGCTCTCGTTGTAGATAATTTAGACTTTGGGCAAGAAAGCTGCCTTGGCGGTTATTACGCACTAGAATGGCAGCATTGTGTTCGGGGTTGGCTTGCAGGAGACTTTGTAAGCGATTTCCCATCCACTCAACGCTTTGATAAATATCTTTTGGGGTATAAATTTCTAAGCCTTCTCCCGTGGCAGAGGGATTCGCATCAGGCTGCGGATCATTTTCGGGAACAGGATGGATATTTTGCTCACGAAAGGGGAATTCTTGCGGATGGTTTTGATTTCCCCAATGGAGAAAAAAATTAGCTGCGTCGATGATGATTTGGCTACTGCGTCCCGCTTGATCCATTTGGGCAAGTAGGTTTTCTTCTTGACAGCGATTACAAAAGTCCCGAAAGTAAAGAGGATCAGCAGGGGTAAATGTTGAGTTGATGGCTTGATTGGGATCGCCAACGCGGACTAA
>CAZTXK010000028.1:12283-15893 GCA_964617275.1 uncultured Dactylococcopsis sp.
TGATAAATTTCATATAAGCCTGCAGTAATCCCTAAAATGTTATAAGCATCCTTACTTTCCTCACTCAGTTCCCATAACGCTTCTACGGATAATCCGGAACTTTTTGCTTCTTGAACGGTTGTACGAGTCAACTTTGGTAAAACATCCCGACGTAATACCAACTGGCGGCGTAAACGTTCCGTTTCTTCCCCATCAAAGGAAACCCCGTAGAGTAAGGTTTGATAATAGTTGGGATAACGATTAATCCAAGTTTCAACGGTTTCTCGAATCAAGCGATGATTTTGGTTGGGACTGACTAAGGTAGTGGTTTCGGAGTCTAAACCTGACAGTTGCGGGTAACGAGAGGCAATATTTAAAGCTAACCCATGGAGAGTATGCACAGTAAACCCACGGGAAGGATAGCCTAACTGATTTAACTTCTCCTTGATTTTGTTTTTAATACTGGTAGCGGCTGCTCGCGTAAAGGTCACCACAATTAATTGCTGTTTTGGGGTAAGATGATGACGAGCCAGCGCGATCGCGCTACCAATTGCCATTCCCGTTGACTTTCCAGAACCGGGGACAGCAGAAACGGCTAATTTTCCGCCATTCCAATCGGCTAACGGCTGTTGTCCGCGACGTAAACTATTTCTTAGGGCAATTAATTGATCTTCTTCCATTACTTAAATTGTGGATTTTCTATTCGTAACCAATAACGTAAGACTGGTTAATAACATTCCTAAAATCAACCCTGCTGTATGACCGAAGAAACTAACCTTAGGAATCGTCAAATCAAACATTACTTGTAGAGCAATAATAATAATAACTAAGCGTAATCGTTCTTGAGCAATTGGTGATTTTTCTTGCATCCAACCGCGCAATAAAATAATAAATGTTGCCCCCATTAATCCCATAATCGCGGCGGAAGCCCCAACTAACATATCCTCCTCTCGTCCCACCACCATAGCAAAAAATGCAAATAGCGAAATTGCTCCCACACCACTTAATAAGTAAATTAGGATATACCGAAGCCATCCCAAATAAAATTCTACATAGGGGCCAAGAATCCATAATCCTAATAAATTACTAAGCAAATGCGTATAACCAAAATGAAGAAAATTAGCCGTTAAAACTCGCCAAGGTTCTCCCGAAGCAATTTCTTCTGGAACAGCAGCTCCTAAATCATAAAGGGTTTCGACATTGGCATTTCCCCCCAGAGGAATGGCAACCATAAATATCATTATATTAATTGCCATTATGAAATAAGTGGTATAGGCTTTTGTGGGAGTAATACTGATTGCGCCTTTATAGTTAATTTCTTGTTGAAACGTCTCTTTTATTTTTTCTAGGATTAAGACTGATTCTGCGGTTAAAGTATCAATCGCTCTCGGAATGGGGTGAGTTAATCGTTGGTTAATGCCATTTTCGAGGCTGACATCTTTTTCCGAAATGGAGAATAATAAATTACGTCCTTCTTCTTCTTTTCCTTGAGCGAAATAAGCCGTTGCTAGCCAAAATTTCTGACGATTCTCAGGATAAAAGTTTAAGCTGGTTTGAAAAACTTTCTTAACCGCTTTGACATCTCCAGAAAAGGCAAAAACATATAAACGAGCTAAATTGATGGGAACGGAGTCTCCTAAATATTCTAATTGTTTTTGATGCGCTTTCACTGTCCAAATTAAGCCATTAATATCCCCAACTTCTCCTAAGGCTTGTAAATAAACGATCACCAAATTAGAATTTTCCCAAAGGAGAGACTGAGAAACTTCTGTTCGTAGCCAATGTAAACAGTCTTCCCAACGGGTTTCCATGCGAAATTGAATCGCCTTTGCGGTTAGTTCAAAGCCATAACTCGAACGGTTAAAATATTTTTCTAAGCGATGTTTAGGGGGATCGGTTTCGCCTTTTTTCGCTAATTCTAGGGATGATAAAAATTTTGGTTGTTCCCGCCAGCCATCCCCCGGATGTAACCAAGATAAAACCGATGCGATTTGTCTTGCTTTTTGGAAACGCTCTTGATAGACTAAACGATTAACTTGCCTTAGCCCAATAACTGGAATGAGAACGAAAAATAACCATAGAATTCCACCAATAATTCCCGCTTGAGAGGGAACAAGGGAATAAATACTTCCCATGACAAGTAAAATTACAGTTGCTGTAACTAGCCACCCCCAATTCCGACGAGAAACTAGCACTCGTAAACTGAGAGAAACACAAGAAATTGTGACTAGCCAAAGCAAGACAATGTTAATATCCATTTAGTCATTGGTGATTGATCATTAATAAAAGACTACCCGCTCAACATCCTTTCTTCTACCATTTTTAAGCCGCCTAAATCCCCCCAACCCCCCCCTTTGAAAAGGGGGCTTAGTTATTTGGAATGTAGCGGTAAAAATGGGATAAAGACAAGTTGCGAGTAGTCTCAAGGAGTGAGAATTAGGCTTTGTTGAGATCAAGCCCCGCTTCATTTGCCATTTTTTGTAAGCCCTTTTTCTGGAGGGTTTTAATGGCTTTTGTGGAAAGGGTTAGTTTTACCCAGCGATTTCCTTCTGGCCACCAGACGCGCTTGGTTTGTAAATTAACTTGCTGTAACTTTTTGTTACGGCGGTGAGAGTGAGAAATGGCGAAAGCATTGTTGGCTTTTTTACCGGTGAGTTGACAACGACGAGTCATAGTAGTGTTACCTCAAAAAAAAGAGTCCGTTCTCCATCATACCAAGCTCAAAGATAGAGACATCTTAATCCGATTCAGATTATCATTGTGAACATACGATGATAGTTTTCAATCGATGTGTCCTTTGAATGAAATTAATGCAGAACCATGTCTTTTTCTACAACGTCTCCCGTTCTCTTGGTGGATGGTTATAACATAATCGGTGCTTGGTCCGAACTCAAGTCTCTGCGCGATCGCGATTTAGAAGCCGCCCGTCATCAACTGGTGGAGGTGCTAATCAACTATACCGCCAGTCAAGGCTACGAAGCGAAAGTGGTGTTTGATGCTCATTTACAAGCCACTCCCAAACTCTGTGAAACCCCTACTAAGCATCTGTCTGTTTACTATACCGCTTATGGGGAAACCGCAGATACCTTTATTGAGAAGTTTTGCGCGAATAATTTTCGTCGCGGCCGAATTGCCGGTCAGCGTTTAATTGTGGCTACTTCTGATCGGGCGCAACAGTTAACGGTTTCTGGGTATGGCGCCCAATGGCGTTCGGCGCAACAGCTTGAAAATGATTTGAGGCTGGCTAAACGTCATACGAAACGCCATACTAAAAATAAAGCGCGATCGAATCGAAGAGGCGGTGAGCATCGATCACCGAATCGTCCGCAAGGTCGTTTTTTATTCAATAGTTTAGATGCCAAAGCTCAAGAACAGTTGTCAAAACTGCGTCACGGCTCGTCTTAACCATGTTTCCCAAAAAAATTTCCGATTTTTCCAAAAAGTTGTTGACAGTCATAGGAAGGTAAGTTACATTAATAAAGGACTGAAAAACAAGCCCCCATCGTCTAGAGGCCTAGGACACCTCCCTTTCACGGAGGCGACAGGGATTCGAATTCCCTTGGGGGTATTAACAAAAGGAGCTTTGGGTCAAACCAAGGCTCTTTTTGATTTTGGGTAAATTTTAGCGGGA
>CAZTXK010000029.1:0-15692 GCA_964617275.1 uncultured Dactylococcopsis sp.
TGAACTCGGGTTAGTGATGATTTGCACCGGAACCCGTCACTTTTTACATTAATGGCAATAGTAGCGGAAAATTCCCCAATTCCGCTACTAATGGCTTAAATAATAGCCTGTCCAAATGCTAATCCTGCCACTAGCATTCGTAAAGAATCTTCCCAACTGTTAGATAAGGATAAACTATATCATTATAGCTAACCAATATTGAAGTTAGGCAGCAGAGAGTTTCTTCAGAGAATTGTTATCCTGCTTATAATACAGTTTCTCCGCATACTCCTCCAGTTGAGAGGTTGTCATCGCTTTAAGAATGCGACGTTGATCGCGAGAAAGACAATGCTCATCACGAAGTTCCATGATTTCTTTCATCAGAAAGCCTCGACGCTGTTCATCCTGTCTTGACTGCCATTCTTCTTTTCCTGCATCCAGTAGGGCTGTAACTGCTTGCAGATGTTCAGTGGCTTCAGACACAGAGCGAGCATGACTTAATGTTTTTGCCACATGGTTAGGAATCCATGAGGTATCATAGTTAGAAGAGGAATTCATATTCATAGTGGATCTCCTTTTGTAAAGTACAGCATTTGAATAGAAACGATAGCTCTGCCTGTAAATCAGGACATCGGCTCTAACTTTAAGGCATTCCAGCAGCCACTGGAGTGCCTTTAAATTTATTGTTCCTATTTTCTATATTGCCACGCTATAACGTGACTGTCAAGTCTTTATATCACTATGTAAATAAAAGTAATATAGTTTGTTGCAACAATATAATATAAACGTTAGACTGAGTATATTCTCAGTTAAAGTGCAGGAAGCAGAGCAACCATGATACAAGAAGAAGAGTTTGAGGAACGCTTAGAGGAGTTAAACTGGACGCTTTACAGGTTAGCGAAGGAAATGGCGGAATATCGCTCTAAGGACGAAGAAGTTTCCCCCGCATCCCGTTATCACAGTTCCATTGGTAAGGCGATCGAAAATCCCAGAAAGTCTAGACTAGAAACCATTGAAGATATTGTTCAGGTTCTTAATGGTGAGTTAAGAATTATTTGGGAACCTGATCGAGTCGTTACAATTCGCCTAGAGAAGGAAACTATAGAAGTTCTCAGACAAAGAGCAGACAATGAAGGTAAAACCATTAATGAAATTGCTCGACAACTTCTAGTTCAAGCACTATCAGGGATTCCAAGAGAAAAACCAACGAAACTGACAGAGTTAGTCTTCGACGGAGAACCGAAAATCTATCGTTCTTTTCATCCTGTCATTGCTGCTGCTTATTCGGCGGTTCATCGGTGGTTAGAAAACATCCCAGAAGCTGAAGGTTATAAAGAATTAGATTACTCTCAAGAGATTGCGCGATCGCTGCGGAAACAAGATTTAAAAAGCATCGCCTTTCAATTTTATACCCTTTTCCCTTCCCATTATTTTCAAGCCGGTCACGTTCTGGATAATGTCATTAACTCCGCCAGACTTTTAAACAGAATTAAATCTAATCCCCGCATCTATTTAGTTGATGTTGGTTGTGCATTAGGCGCAGGTACCGCTGCTTTCATCGAAAAGATTTTAACTCTCTCAAAAGAAGAAACTGCATCAAAACCAATTGAAATCATTGCTGTTGGGATAGATACTAATCTCTATGGGTATGCTGTTTATAAAAAATTAATGGAGGAAATTCAGAAAAATGTTAGCGAATATAACATTAATTTAGAGTTCAAAGCAATTAATGAACCTTTAGCGCAAGCTACTTTACACACAATTAGCTATTTTCAAAGCCACCTCAATGACGAGAATGCTTCTGTCAATGTTTTACCCCATCTTTTTATAACACAACTTGATGTCGCGAGTTCTCTTAATCAAGACGAACAACTCAGAAAAGAGCGAGAAGAAAAACTTAAGGCTTTAGGGATTGAACCTGATCCAGAAACCGGATCAGATCAATCATTATGGCAAAATGAAGCACTCTCCTTTAAGCGATTACTAGAAGAAATTCCTGCTGAAAATATCCACCTATTAACCATTGGTACTAAAAACATTGAACAATTTATTGAAGATAATACTGAGATAAAAAATATTAGTCAAGGAATACAAGAAATCAATCAATATCTACAAAGTTTTCTGGGTGAGCATAAATTTAGTATTTCTCTAGAAGGCGAACAGGAACTCAATTATTATCCTCCTGTAAATAGTCACTGGTACAATGATCAAGAGTTATCTTATAGTGATAATTTTTATGCTAGTTTTGCCACAATTACTAATCGGGAAGTTGAAGGAGATAATGAATGGGAAAAATTAATTAGCTATGAAAATATGGAATTGGCTTGGGCTAAAGCCAGAAGAAACTTTTTAAGTGATTCATTTTATGATGAAATAGAAATTCGCTTGTTTGAACAGAATCTAGAAGAAAATTTACAAGATTTAAGTGATCGCCTAGTCGATCAACTATATGCTAGTAACTTACTCCCCCCTCATCAAGATATTAATTACCAATTTGTTAAAGGGAAAGGGAAAGGTCGTCCTAAGCAACTAAGTAGATTAGAAGAAGAAATTATAGCCGTTGCTATATTAGAAGTAATTGGACAAGAAAATTATTCACAGTCCTACTCATCTAAACTTAACTTAACAGAGACGGAAGATTTATATGAAGATTACTACGAAAATTATAAAAATTTCTTAAAATACTCTAAAGAGAGTGCTTTAAAGTATCCAGATGGTGCAGTAATTAGAACTGATATCAAATCATACTACACAGAGGTTATTCAAGAGTTACTAATTGAAACTACGAAAAGAGAATTAGAATTTAGTAGTAAAAGACTTCAATGGTTGTTGAGTCAGCTAGTTAAACAATCATTAGATGGACATGAAGATGGAAAAGGGCTTAAGCAAGGTACTCGTACATCAGGATTTTATGCCAATTTATATCTAAAATCCGTTGATAAATGTTTTCAGGAAGAAAACGTTGTTGAATATTATCGATATGCTGATGATATTATTA
Organism: uncultured Dactylococcopsis sp.; assembly: GCA_964617275.1. Lineage (GTDB taxonomy): Bacteria > Cyanobacteriota > Cyanobacteriia > Cyanobacteriales > Rubidibacteraceae > Halothece. The sequence goes on from CAZTXK010000029.1 coordinate 2,978, forward strand.
TTGTCGTTCGTAATCAAGTCCATTTAGAAGGAGTTACACAGAAATTACAACAGAAAATTAGTGAAATTGGTTTACAGCTTAATGAAGCAAAAACTGAATATTATTATGATACAACCAACTTTGCTAAAGATATTAATTCTCTCTTAGAAATTTATATAAGTAAGGAAGAAACATTAAGTCAATTGAATAAACAATTCAATATAACTCTTGTTGATATTTGGCAAATGCAAAAAGAATATCGCACTGAATTTGAGCAGGCAACTATAAATAATAATAAATTATGGTGGGAAAAAGTTAGATTATATCAACAGTGTCTCTATTCTTTAGGAATATATATAACACAAGAGCAACTAAGCCGAAAAATTAATCAAAAATTAGTTCAAGCAAATTTAAGCCGACAATCAGAAATACTATTTCCTGCTTTTCCTTCCTCTAAGGATTTTATAGTGATTTATAACTGGAATATTCAATTTAAGGAATTAAATAATGATTGGTTAACCAGAAAGGAAAAACTTAAGCATAAAATAACCAACTTATTAAAAGATAGCCTAAAAAAGCTGAATAGCAAAAATAAATATAAGAATGAAACAAAGTATTTTATTGATGAAAATATCAAGAAGAAAATCAATTTAGAATGTACTCAACTAGAAAGAATAATTCGCTCAGCCATTAAAAAACTAATGCTATTAGGTTTTGATCAAGTTAAAGAAGAAATTGTTTACTTAATTTGTGAATCATCTGTCATTCGTAATTTATTAGAGGTTATTACTCATTTAGCATATCAAGGACATAAAGATGCAATTAAACAATTATGGGACTACTATAAAGATCGCGAAGAAGAAACAGACTCATACCTTCGTGCTATTATCATTGAAGCATTTCGTTTTCTACCAATACTAGAAGTGAGTGATTTTCATTTAATATTTAACTTATCCACAGAAGCTAAACAGGATATTGAAAAACTGAAAGCAACTGAAACTTGGTTATATTTGGGAGACCGCGCTCAACCTTTTGTTCAAAAGAAACATCTTCAAGCCATTGTTAAGGCTTTAGAAAGTGATCCATTTCCGCGTTTGAAAAAAAACTACATCCTAATTTTAGGAATGTATAATGTTAGCTTGCTAGAAAACATTAGTCTTTCTGATAAAGAAAAGAATGATTATCTAATTCAAGATGCAGTAAGGCTTTCCCAAGAGGGAAGAGTCTCAGAAATCTTTCAAAAACCTGAACCAGCAAGAGTCCGACAATATTACAACGCCAAGAAGACCTCAACTTCTAAAGATAAATCTGATTACACATCACCATATTAAATTTTATTATGTTGCAATATCCGCCTAATCCTGAACAGAAAAATATCATTAACCATATTAAGGGAGCAATTTTAGTTCTTGCGCCAGTGGGAACAGGAAAAACCCGTGTTTTATCAGATAGAGTCGTAAAAGCGATACAGTCTGGTATTCCTCCTGAGAAAATTCTTGGTTTGACTTTTACCAACCGTGCTGCTAAAGAAATGAAGGAACGGTTAGCACAAAGTTGTCCTGATGAAGTTCGGGAAATTACGATTAAAACCTTTCATGGTTTATGTGCTTCTATGCTAAGAATTGAAGCATGTAACATTGGCTTACCAGCCGATTTTGTTGTCTATGATGATGCTGACTGTATTGGACTAATTAAAAGCATTTTTAATCTCTCAAAAGACAAAGATGCGCAAGACATATTCTTTAAGTTAGCGGAATGTAAAAGTAAAACCCATCAGTTTCAGGATTCTCCTAAACAGCGATTTCTCTCTCTAGGAGAAAACCAAGCTGAGTTAGCAAGTCAATATCAAACGATTCTACAAGAACGTCATTCTCTAGACTTTGCTGATTTAGTCTTTTATGTGCGTTTAATGTTGAATCTCTATCCAGACATTCGACAAAAATGGGAAAAACGTTTTGATTTTATCCAAGTTGATGAAGTTCAAGATACTCATTTATCTGAATATGAGATTGTTCATTGTTTAGCTTATGATACTGGTAATCTAGCCATGATTGGTGACTTAGACCAAACTATTTATGAGTGGCGAGGATCTGAACCTGAGCAAGTAATTGGTCAATTTAAGCAAGATTTTCAGCCTCAAGAATATTCTCTATTTTTGAATTATCGTGCTACTCAAACCTTATTAAACGCTGCGTCTGCTTTTGCTGATTCTTTTAGTAAAAGACATACACAAATTACCCCAGCGCAAAATTGCCAACTCGGTGATTCAATTGAAATTTATAAAGCAAAAACAGAAAATGAAGAAGCAGAATGGATTGGAAAACAAATTCAAAATCTAGCTAATAATAATCAAAATTTTAATTATAGTCGTATCGCCATACTAACTCGTACTCATAAGCGAATCTATCTAATTGCTAATGTTTTAGAGAAGTTAAATCTTCCTTGTGTCACAGTTGAACAGTATCAATTTTTTATGCGTCAAGAAGTGAAAGATGCTTTAGCTTATTTACGCTTAATTATTAATCCTTTTGATACAGCTTCAATGCGCCGAATTTTATTACGTTTTAGTCGAGGAATTGGTAACGCGACAATTAATCATATTATTAATGAAGGACAAGACTATGGTTTTCATTTAACAGATATGCTTTCTGAAGAAACCTTGGTTGATGGTGATCCATTTAGCGATTTATTAACCGCTTATCATTCAGGAACAATTGTGGTGTTTGATGTGGAAACAACTGGACTTTCTGTAAGTGAAGATGAAGTCATTGAAGTGGCTGGAATTAAATTAGTAGAAGGTAAAGTAACAGAGAAATTTCATCATTATATCGCTAACCAAGTCTCTGTGGGAGAGTCTCAAAATGTACATCATCATAGCGATGAATTTTTAGCAGAAAAAGGTCAGCCAGCTATCAAAGTCCTTCAAGACTTTCTTGATTTTATAGAGGGGGCTTTGTTAGTTGGGCATAATGTGGGATTTGATATTAAAATGATAACGGCTCATGCTCGTAGAATCGGTTTAAATCCTCCTCTGTTTCAATGGGGGGATACGTGGAATTTATCTAACCGTTTCATCCAGTCAGATAGTTATCGTCTGGGAGATTTAGCCAAGAATTTAAATCTCCCTGTATTGCCAAATCATCAGGCTATTGATGACGCTAGGACAACTGTTGAACTTTTATTACATTTAATTCCTTTAATTGAAAAGCATTCTGATGAACGTCGTGCTTTAGTATATCAATATGGAGATAATTTTGAAACTCTAGCGCAACAAATTGAACATTGGAGAGAGAAAAGTCAAGAGATACGACCTGCTTATTTATTAGAACAAATTTTGCAAGAGTCTGGTTTATATGATCATTATCAGCAAGATGAGAAAAAACGCTTAGATAATTTACAAAGACTGATTGAGATATTTCAGGAAAAAGATGACTTAGGGTTACATCCAGAAACAGCTTTACGAAATATTCTGGAAGAAATTGCTTTAGCGAAGGATTTAGATAAAGTTTCTCAAGATAATAACCAAGTTTTAATTATTACAGTTCATCAAGCAAAGGGATTAGAATTTGATACTGTCTTTTTAGCAGGGTTATGTGAGAATGAGTTTCCCAGTTACTATAGCATCCATGATCAGAAATTGGAGGAAGAAAAGCACCTATTTTATGTAGCGATGACAAGAGCAAAAAAACGTCTATTTCTCTCAACTTATTATCAAAATAATAAAGGTTATACTAATCAACCTAGTCGCTTTTTAAAGGAAGTATTAAAAAATAAAAATTAAATTTATGTTTATATTAAATTATCTAAAATATTTTGATGTTTGCTATAAATAACTAGGCAAGAATCTCCCTAGTTTTATACCATTTTTGAAAAGTGAAATCCCCTTTATACCCCCTAACCCCCCTTTGAAAGGGGGGACTAGGTGAGATCGATAAATTAAGTTTTTACCAAGGACAAACAACCAAATTAAATGCCAGCGTGTCCAAATGCTAATCCCGCAACCAGCATTCCTAAAACTAAAAAGGGTTGGGCGCTGGCTTGATATTTGACATCATTTTCCAGCGGCGATCGCAGAAAATACATATCTTGGAAGGTGATTTGGGGGATGACTAACAGCAGTAAAATCGTGGCATAAAGGTTTTCTTGCAGGCTAATTAAATAACCGGCAATGCCGATTTGAAAGGTATCAATCATCAAAACACTAATCCAAGCTGCCCCACCGACACCAAACATGACGGGGAGGGATTTTAAGCCTAAGCTGCGATCGCCTTCCACACTCTTAAAGTCATTAACCACCGCAATTCCTAAGCCAGCAAAGCTATAAATGAGGGTAAGAACAATAATTGTCCAATTTAAATCTCCAAATAGAGAATGTCCAGCCCACCAAGGCAGGGCAATATAACTTGCGCCGAGGGCATAATTTCCGAGCCAACCATTTTTTTTCAATTTTAAAGGGGGGGCGGAATAAATAAAGGCAAGAAATGCCCCAATGAGGGTAATAATGGTAATTTTCGGTAAATCATTGCCGCCCCAAACATCTAAGGCATAAGAAATGCCAAAACCAGCCACTAGGAGACCAATAATTTGCGTTACCACTTGTGGTACAGTAATTGCACCGGAGGGAATGGGGCGATAGGGTTCATTAATGGCATCAATTTCGCGATCGTAAAAATCATTGAGGGTTTGGGTGTAACCTGTCATCAGAGGGCCAGATAGCAACATACAGGTGGCAACTTTGACAATATCCTCTACTTGCCAATGAAAGTCGCCAGAAGAGGCTGCCCCACAGACAACGCCCCAAATCAGGGGAATCCAAGTGATCGGTTTCATTAACTGCAACCGAATCTTCCAAACTGAGGTTTCCCCAGTGGAAGCCCCTTTCATCCCTAGCATCTGACGGGTTTTTCCATAGCTTTGTTCTTCGGCTTGTTGTTCTTCTTGTTCTTCTGATGGTTTTGAAGGGTTTGATTCTGACATAGGGATTTGACGTAAATTAGAATTAGCAGATTAGAATTGCACTTTAACAATAACAAAGAAAGGGTTTTTGTCCCTTTTACTACCTTAATATGAGTGAAATGCAAGCGTCATGGCAAGTTGATTTTTATCGTCTCCCCCATAATGAGGAGAAAATTTGGGAATTAGTGATCTGTGATGAACGTGATCAAAGCGTTAAAATCCAGTCATGTCAACAAGCAGAGGCAACCGTGGATTGGTTGGTTACGAATTTGAGAGGGATTGCTAACGGTGATCTTCCCGACAAAATCCGCGTCTTTCGTCCTGAATCTTTGCAATTATTACAATTAGCTGGGGATAAGTTAGGGATTGAGGTGGAAGCAACGCGACATACTTGGTGGTTAAAGGAGGTTTTGCGCGATCGCGCGGGAGAAGACAGAATCAAGGTAGAATCGCCGCCCCCGCAACCCCTACCCGAAAATATATGGGGAGAACAATGGCAATTTGCCAGTCTCAACGCGGAAGAAATTGAATATCGGATGCCCGAACGCCCGATTCCTTTCTCCTCGATTCCTGAGGAATTAAAGCCCTTCCAGTTGAAATTAGGTTCAACCACGGTAGTTCCTGGGATTATTATCTACGGTGGGCGACAATCTTGGCAACTGGCGCAATGGTTTACCGAAGCCCAACCGATGGCGATTAATTATGTTCCCACGGTGGTTGGGGAATCTGGGGGATTACTTTTAGAAGGGGGATTGCGCGATCGCTGGATTATTATCACCTTTGAAGATGCAGAAGTCGCCCAAGCAGGGGAAAAATACGAACAACGGAAACAAGACAGCAACGGACTGCATTTTCTTCTCATTCAACCTGATGATTCAGGGATGACAGATACTGGCTTTTGGTTATTAGCTAACTGATACTATTTTGAACAATTAGCGCTACATCTTAAATACTAAGCCCCCCTTTCAAAGGGGGGTTTGGGGGGATTTAGGGGGGTGAAAATGGTATGAGTTAATCAAAAAGGTCGCATTGAGCGCGATCGCGCAAAAAATGATCACACAATACCAAAGCAACCATGGCTTCGACCATAGGAACTGCCCGAGGTAAAACACAGGGATCATGCCGTCCTTTCGCCGCTAATTCTGTGGCTTCCCCACGGCTAGTCACAGTTTCCTGAGATTTCCCGATAGTAGAAGTAGGCTTAAAGGCAGCGCGGAGAATAATATTTTCCCCATTACTAATGCCCCCTTGCACCCCCCCAGAATAATTGCTGCGAGTGCGAATATTTCCCTCCTCGTCAGGGTAAAAGGGATCATTATGTTCACTCCCTCGTAACAGCGTTCCCGAAAAGCCAGAGCCAATTTCAAAGCCTTTAGTGGCGGGCAACGACATAATCCCCCCTGCCAAATCAGCTTCTAATTTATCAAAGACGGGTTCGCCTAATCCTTTGGGAACATTTCTCACCACACATTCGACAACCCCGCCAATGGAGTCTTTTTCGCGCCGAATTTGCTCAATGAGATCAATCATTTGCTGGGCGCATTCAGCATGAGGACAGCGAACAATATTGCTTTCTACCTCTTCTCGGGTCACCGTATCGGTATCAACTGGGGCTTCTAAATCTTTGATCCGCTTCACATAGCCCACAATTTCGACATTTGCGACGTTACGAAGAATTTTCTGCGCGATCGCGCCAGCAGCCACTCTTCCAATAGTTTCCCGCGCTGAAGATCGGCCGCCCCCTTGCCAATTCCGAAAGCCATATTTCGCATCATAAGTGGCATCGGCATGAGACGGGCGATAAGTGGTTTCCATTTCGCTGTAATCTTGAGGGCGTGTATCCTTGTTAGGGACTAAAATGGTAATTGGCGTTCCCGTTGTTTTCCCCTGAAACACTCCAGAAAGAATTTCACAGGTATCGGTTTCTTTACGAGGGGTGGTAATCTTACTTTGTCCAGGGCGGCGGCGATCTAATTCCAGTTGGATTTCTTCTGCGGAAATGGGAAGTTGTGGCGGACACCCATCAATAACCACACCAACGCCACCGCCATGAGATTCCCCGAAGGTACTAATCCGAAAAAGCTGCCCAAAGATGCTACCCATAGAGTCTAATTACTTGTCTTGATTGTTGAGAGGGAGAGATTTCAATTTTATCAAGTTTAATCAGCGATCGCGAAATTGTACGACATCTTCTTGAATTGAGACATCATAACGACCAAAAAAGTTCTGTCCTAACAATCCCATGGAGACAGCCGGTGCTATAATCACTACTACATCCTGCGCGATCGCGCCACCCGCATTAATCGAGTCCACTCGCCCTGCCAGAAATTCTGCTTCCCTATCACTGGGCGTATTTGCACGTACTTTTCCTTCTGGTTCAATTCCCAATCTTTTAGCCACCTCTGGCGGTAAAACGGTTGCACTTGCGCCAGTATCCACCATCATTTCCACCGTTTCTTGATTATTAAAACTGACCTCAATGACAGGAATCCCATTTTGACGACGCTTAATTGGGGATTCAAACACCCCTGGCGTTGATGTTACCGTAGGAGAACTATTATTATTACTTTCACACAGAGAACTTAAATCCATTTGTTCCCCATTGCCGTCAACCATATAACAGCCTTGGCTATTACCAGCAGAGGGGAAAAACAGAAATCCCACTCCCAATGTCAAACTTACTAAAAGTGATTTCATTATCTTTAATTTGTCCTTTGTTGTTTGTCCTTCGTCTTTCGTAAACTAATGACTAATGACCCATGATGAGTACGGGCGAACGGCTATTCGCATGATGAGTACGGGCGAACGGCTGTTCGCCCCTACCAATAACTAATAACCAATAACCAATAACCAATTTCATGTATCTTAACCATTATACAACTGATAATTATACAATTGGTGCATCTTTTATAAAGCAAATTCTTTGGTACTTTTTGGGTTGCCCATTAGTGCGAAGTTATTGGCTTCCTTTCTCAGGATTGAAAGTATTTTTATTACGCTTATTTGGGGGAAAAATCGGGAAAGGCGTTAGAATTAAGCCGGGGGTTTTAATTAAGTTTCCTTGGCGATTATCGGTCGGTGATTATGTTTGGTTAGGGGAAAATCTTTGGATTGATAATTTAGCCCAAGTCACGATTGAAAGTCATGTTTGTTTATCCCAAGGCGTTTATTTATGTACCGGAAATCATCGTTGGAACGATCCCAATTTTAAGTTGCTAACCGAACCCATTACCATTGAAACCGGAAGTTGGATCGCAGCCCGTGCTATTATTGGGCCAGGGGTTACCATTAACAAGGGAGCAATTTTAGGCTTAGGTTCAGTAACAGGAAAATCTTTAGACGCGATGACAATTTATGCTGGAAATCCTGCTCAAGCAATTAAAAAACGTATCATTAACCACCAATAACCAATAATCAATAACCAATGTTAACATCGGATTAGTGTCGTAACGAGGGTGACAATGGAGTTAGATTCACTTCCCACCGAGATTATTCTCACTGATACTCGTCAGTCATTAGGAAAAATTCAACTTGAGTCGAAGCCACAGCCCGGACAGCATATTGAGATTCATGGCGAAACTTACCGCATTCTAGAACGTCACCACCATTATCAATATCGAGGCGGTGGCTATAAGTTAGACAAAATGTCTGTTTATGTGCAACCAGCTAGCCCTCCTGAAGAAGCCACTTACTTAGAAGGAAAATGGGTAATTGGCGATATTACTTGTCAGTATAACGCGCGATCGGAACTTTTGCGCTGTGCCGTTAATCCCCATGGCCCCTGTCAAGGATGTCCATTTTATGAGCCCATTGAAGATTAATTTTATTGATCTTTCTCTGCTAATTCTAACCAACGAGCGGTTGCCGTTTCAATAGACTCTTCTAAGGTTGCAACTTGTTCCGATAGTTTTTGTAATTCACTATATTTTTCCGAAGGGATATTATACATTGTTTGTTCTAATTCCTCTTTTTCTGCTTCCATTTGAGGAATTTTCGTTTCCAGTTTTTCTAACTCTTTTCTTTCCCAATTCGAGAGACGGCGTGTTTTTGGTGAAGTCTGCTTTTTCGCTTTTCCATTCGTTTCCGTTTTAGTTTTTTCCGTTTTAGTGACCGATTTTTCTGCGATTTGCTGGGCACCTTCAGCTTGTTTATAGTCTAGGTAGGTGGAATAGTTACCCGGATAGAATTGAATTTTTCCCCCTTCAGTAAAGGCAAAAATTTGATTAACGGTTCGATCTAGAAAATAGCGATCATGGGAAACAGTAATCACACAGCCATTAAATTCTTGAAGATAGTCTTCTAAAATACTTAAGGTTTGAACGTCTAAATCATTAGTAGGTTCGTCTAAAATTAAAACATTGGGCGCACTCATTAAGACTTTCAGCAAAAATAAGCGTCTTTTTTCACCGCCAGAGAGTTTATGTAAAGGAATATATTGTTGGTTCGGCGGAAACAAAAATCGTTCTAGCATTTGCGATGCTGTAATTAATGTTCCGTCTGCGGTTTTGACATATTCTGCAATGTCTTTAAGGTATTCAATCACGCGCTGATTTTCATTTTTAGCTTGGAGAAGGTTCTCGGAATGTTGATCAAAGTAACCGATATGAATGGTTGCGCCAATATCAACTTTTCCCGCATCAGGTTCAACCCGACCGGTTACAATATCCATTAGTGTAGATTTTCCAGCACCATTTTTGCCAATAATGCCAATTCGATCATTGGGACTAAATTCATAAGTAAAGTCTCGAATTAAAGTTTGATTCCCATAAGACTTATTGATGTTTTCCACTTCAATCACTTTCTTCCCAATGCGACGAGTGGGGGTGGAAATGTCAACTTTTCCTTTTTCTTCTTTAAACTCGGTATTTTTCAGTTCATCAATGGCTTTAATACGGGCTTTTTGTTTAGTTCCCCTTGCTTTTGGCCCCTGCTTTAACCAGGCTAATTCTCGTCTTAAGACAGTTTTATATTTTTGACGGTGACTGGCTTCGGCGGCTTCAATTTCTCCTTTTTTCTCTAAATAATAAGAGTAATTGCCATCATAGTTATATAAATCAGCGCGATCGATTTCTAAAATGCGATTGGTAACGCGATCTAAAAAGTAGCGATCATGAGTCACTAATAATAATGCACCGCGAAAATTATTTAAGTATTCTTGTAACCATTCCACAGAGTCAGCATCTAAATGGTTAGTCGGTTCGTCCATCAGTAACACATCAGGATCAGAAAGTAAAGCTGCGGTTAAAGCGACTCGTTTTCGTTCTCCTCCTGATAAGTTTTTAACGGACGTATGAAAATCATGTAATCCTAATTTATCTAAGATGATTTGGGCTTGGGTTTCTAAATCCCATGTTCCCATGGCATCCATTTGTTGGGTAATGGTGGAAAAACGAGAGAGTAATTGATTATTATTGGGATCAGCAGCCAGTTTTTCTGAGAGGGTTTCGTATTCTTTAAGGAGTTTAATTTGTTCCCCACTACTGGCTAAAACTTGTTCTAAAACGGTGTTATTTTCATCGACTTCTGGCTGTTGGGGAAGGTAAACCGATCGCGCATTTTGATTTTTAATAAATTCCCCACTATCAATGGGTTCTAACCCTGCTAACATTTTAAGCAGCGTTGATTTGCCAGAACCATTAGTGCCAATTAACCCGACTTTATCCGTTTCATCAATGCTAAACGTGGCATCCCGTAGGATTTCTTTAATTCCAAAGTCTTTTTGGACAGATTTGAGGGTAAAAATTGACATTTTTGTTATTCGTTCTTGGTTATTCGTTATTTGTGGTTGGGTTACTCTCTAAAGGGATAGCAAAGATGATAATAGTTATTTTTCAATCTTTATTTTAGCTAGAATAGAAAAAAGCCGTTAATAATTCGTGACAAATATCATTATGACGCAATCAATCACTCAGGAAACTAGCCTAACGAGACACTCTTGGCAGTGGCAAGGATATAATACTGTTTATACGGTACAGGGGGAAGGACAGCCGTTATTATTGATTCATGGTTTTGGGGCTTCCGTGGGGCATTGGCGAAAAAATATCCCGAGGCTTGCTGATGCTGGTTACAAAGTCTTTGCCATTGATTTATTGGGCTTTGGCGGTTCAGATAAGCCTGCTTTAGACTATAGCGTTGAGTTGTGGCAACAGCAACTCTATGATTTCTGGGAAGACAAAATTAATGAACCCACAGTATTTGTCGGAAACTCCATTGGTGGGTTATTAACGCTGATGATGCTTACCCAATATCCTGAAATTAGTAAGGGGGGAGTTTTAATTAATTGTGCTGGCGGTTTAAACCATCGCCCTGAAGAGTTGCAATTTCCCCTAAGTGTCATTATGGGAACGTTTACCCAGTTAGTCGCTACCCCTGGGCTGGGCAAATTTGTTTTTAATCAGGTAAGACGGAAATCTCGCATTCGTAATACCTTAAAACAAGTTTATTGCGATCGCGCTGCCATTACTGATGAATTGGTAGAATTATTGTATCAGCCCTCTTGTGACCCTGGGGCGCAAAAGGTTTTTGCCTCGGTATTAACTGCCCCTGCCGGCCCCAAACCTAAGGATTTATTACCGCAAGTCCAATGTCCCTTACTGGTATTATGGGGAGAAGATGACCCATGGACTCCCATTAGTGGGGCAAAAATTTATCAAGATTTGAGTGAGAGTAACTCACAAGTAGAATTTTATCCCATTCCGCAAGCGGGACACTGCGCCCATGATGAAAAACCGGAAGCGGTGAATCAATTCATGATCAACTGGCTATCTAGAGTTTCAGTAACTTCAGGTTAGATGATGAAAAACTATGACTTTCTCGTGGTTGGTGGGGGAATTACTGGCGCAAGTTTAGCTTATGAGTTGCAAGCACAGGGGGGAAACGTTTTATTATTAGAATCTGATCCGAATCTGGATAATGCGACTCGTTACAGTTATGGGGGGCTTCCGTTTTGGAGTGGAACTTCTCCTGAAACGAGAAAACTTTGCGCCGAGGGAATGCGTCTCCATCGTGAACTGCCAACAATTCTTGATCAAGATACAGAATATCAAGAAATTAATCTCTTACTCACGATTAGCAAGGATGAATCACCAGAGGAAATTTTAAATCAATATCAAGGTTGTGAAATTCCGCCGCAATTACTAAGTGTTGAAGAAAGTTGTGAAATAGAACCGTTATTAAATCCTAGCGCGATCGCGGCTTCAATTTATTTTCCTCATGGTCAAATTAATCCCAAAAAGACGAACCAAGCCTATCTTAAAACGTTTACTCGTCTCGGTGGTGAAATTCAGTATGAAGCAGCTACAGCTTTGATCAAAGAAGGGGAAAAAATTAAGGGAGTCAAAACAGCTAAGACTCATTATTATGCAGATAAAACCATTCTTTGTGCTGGGGGATTAACTCGTAACTTATTAAGAGAGAGTGGGGTTAAGCGTTCTGTTTATTTTACGCAGGCGGAACTATTAGAAACGCCCCCTCTTGATCTAAAATTAAATAGTCTTATTATGCCAGCGACGAATCAAAGGTTAAATTTAGAAAAAACAGCCACTGCACCTGAAAAAGAACATTTATGGGATAATGACAACCAAGAGTTAGCTAAGGCAATTATTGATCCAGGAGTGGCACAATTTCAAGATCAACACTTATGTATTGGGCAAATTAGCCGTATTTTAACTAACCCTAATCCTCAAGTTGTGCCATTTTCAAAAAGTAATGTTACACTTGATCCCCCCTTCGCCCCCCTTACTAAGGGGGGTTGGGGGGATCTAAATGCAGCGCCAATTGT
>CAZTXK010000030.1:0-4711 GCA_964617275.1 uncultured Dactylococcopsis sp.
GTTATTCGTTATTTGTTATTCGTTATTTGTTATTCGTTATTTGTTATTGGTTATTAGTTATTAGTTATTAGTTATTTGGCAGGTCATCAAAGTATAAGTAACCAAGAAATCTAATTACCTTTTTGGTTGGTCAACAAAACCTAATTAAATTTCGTTTAGTTTTGACTTTAAAATTTTTTCGGTTTCTTCCCAATCAGTGGGAGGATACCAAGTGGGGTTAGAATCTCGGTTCATTAATTCTTGTAGGGCTTCTGAAAATTTTTCGTCATCATTGCGATGTTTGGAAAGATATCTCTTTAGCTCAACTTTGCTCATCTGTTTTAAATCCATTACACGAACCTCCATTCCCCACTGGCAGGAATTAAGATAGCTATAGGAGTCAATTATTTTATGCCGTCGCTGTTTTTAATGATTTCGCTGCGGTTAAAACTTCTTGTCTGGCGCTTTGGTTCACTTCTAAAATGTCTTCTAGAGTGGGATTAAGCGTATTATAGTTAGAAGCGCGATCGCAGACTTTTTCAATTAGACGAGGAATATCTAAAAAGCCCACTTTCTCTTCTAAAAATAGGGCTACAGCTTGTTCATTGGCGGCATTTAAAACCGCAGGCATTAATCCCCCTTCTCTTCCTACATCATAAGCAAGTTGCATACAGGGATATTTTTTATGATCGGGTTCTTTAAAGGTTAAACTTCCTGCTTTGACTAAGTCTAAAGGTTCCCAGTCAGTATAGAGGCGATCAGGATAAGATAGGGCATAGAGTAGGGGTAAGCGCATATCCGCCCATCCTAACTGCGCTAAAACGGAAGTATCTTGAAGTTCAATTAGAGAGTGGATAATACTCTGGGGATGAATGACAATATCAATTTGGTCATAATCCACCCCAAACAGATAATGGGCTTCAATGACTTCTAAGCCTTTATTCATTAGAGTTGCCGAATCAATGGTAATTTTTTGACCCATTGACCAATTGGGGTGTTTAAGGGCATCAGCAACGGTAACTTCGGGTAATTGTTCTACGGGTAAATCGCGAAACGCACCACCAGAAGCGGTTAAAAGAATGCGACGCAATCCATTTTCCGGAACGCCTTGGAGACATTGAAAAATTGCTGAATGTTCAGAGTCTGCAGGTAATAACTTCACCCCATGCTTTTCCACTAGGGGTAATACCACAGGCGCACCGGCAATCAGCGTTTCTTTATTGGCTAAGGCAATGTTTTTTCCCGCTTTAATGGCAGCAATGGTGGGAAGCAAGCCAGCACAACCAACAATTCCTGTAACGACACTGTCAGCATCGCCATATCTTGCTACTTCAGCAATCCCTTCTTCCCCAGCGAGGATAATCGGAGAATAATCGAGATTGCCTAAAGCAGTTTTCAGTTCCGGTAATTTATCTTCATAGCAGGTGGCAACAATTTCAGGGCGAAACTGTTGCACTTGTCGAGCTAATAATTCGATATTACCACCGGCTGCCAATCCCACAATCCTAAATTCTTCTGGGTACTGGTTGGCAATCTCTAAGGTTTGTGTTCCGATGGAACCGGTTGATCCAATGACGGTAATTGCTTTCACGGCTTTTTTACCTTGCTTACAGTTTGTTTCTCATTCTCTCCTGTTACCCCTCATTTTGTCACTGCTTGCTATTAACGGGAAGGACTCGCACTTGTAATCCCTTTTGTCGCAATTCTTGACTGATTTCTTCGGCGTTTTCCTGACTTTGAAAGATACCTACCTGCATCACAGCACGTCCTTGATAACGGCTGCTAAAGGCATCGGGAACAACATCTTTGACTTGAGCGCGATCGCTGTTTCCACTAATTTCGACAATGACGCGATATTCTCCTCCTACCATAGCCGCACGTTCTTCAGGGGAAGTTCCGGGGCGAGATTGATTACCACTGGGAATATCAGCGTTAGGAACCGGTAAAGAATTGGGATTACGTTGGGCGGTAGGGTTATTTCGGGAAGTATTGGTACTTCCTTGAGAGGAGTTGGAATGTAAGGCAAGAATTTCGTTAAGGCTGGCTCTGCCGCCGCTACTAGGGCTAGGGGGCGGATTATTGGTGGTTTTGGAATTACTTGAGGAAGGAGGATTATTGCTTGCGGTGTCGTTATCAGAGGAACGATTGGGGGGATTGCTTAACTGAATGTTCCCTCTAACCGCATTGCCACTAGAACCGTTATTTTCAGGGGGAACCAGTTGCGAGGAATTAACTGGAGTGGGAATATCGCCATCAACGCGCAAGGGAGGAGTATTGCTATCAGTGGATAAAGTGGAGGAAGACTCAGCACTGGGGGCTGTCCAAACTTGTTCTTGGCTAGAGGAGGGATTAGAACTGGGGGTTGTTTGTTGTTGGGCAATTTGCAGACGTGGACGAGAATCCTCCTGTTCCGGCATGGGGTTGGTTACTGTTCCTGTGAAGTCTATCTTACCTTCAGTTGAGCCTACAATCTCATTGCCATTGGCAGGAATAACAAACTCTTTGGTGCTATTTTTGATTGCGCCTTTCCCATTACGGCGAAAAATGTTGCCTCCCGGTGCTTCGTCTGTTCCTAAGTCGGGACGAGAATTGCTAATGGCAATTAAGCCTTGTTCCCGAGATAGGGTAATGGTGTTATTCCTGAGAATGGGTTGAGCGTTTCCTTCGATAACAATTCCGATGCGATTGTTTTTGACTTCATTCTCTAATAGTTTCGGTTTAGTATGTTCGGTGATGCTAATGCCAAAACCGGTGCTTTCAAAGGTGTTATTTTCGACAATCGGTTTGCTACGCCCATAAATCACCATGCCATTACCGGCATTACTATAAAAGTAGTTATCGCTAATTCTGGGTTCACCAAAGCCATTGACGGAAAGACCGGTGCTATCATTGTTGTGAAAGGTACTACGGGTAACGGTGGGATTTGCGCCTTCGATCCAAACGCCGTGACCGCGATCGCGCTGATTAGTCACACTTACCCCCGTCAGCGTTGCATCGGCTAATAGAGCAATCCCCACATTTTGACCGGCTCCGGTGGGACTACGAAACAAGCCACCGCCTTCAATTTTGACTTCCTGTCCTCGATTGTTAGGAGTACCGCGAATTTCGACATTTTTTCTCACGATAATAGGGAATTGTTCTCCTGTTTCCTCGCTATAGGTTCCTGGGGCGAGTTTAATCACCGCATTTCTCTGGGCAGCGGCGAGGGCTTCGGTTAGGGTTTGATAGGACTGTTCATCACTGCCACTTTCAGGGTTAACGTGAATAATGGTTTCTGTTTCTTGAGCGTGAACTGGGGGGATAATAGCTGGAACAACAGTTGGCATGAGAGTGGTTAAAGCCAATCCCAGATAAAGCTTTTGATAAAATGACATTTCTAAATTCACTCCTTTTCTCTTCACTTAATTTAATTGGTTTGATCTCCGACAGCAGTTAATTCTTGTCCCCCAAAAATTGCTTCGGGATAAGTATAATGCTTAAATTCTAGAAGATTATAAAAGGGGTCTTGTAAAAAGAAGGTACGATGTTCTGTAAGTTCCCCCGGAAAGCGATGTTTTGCACTTTGGTAAAATTGAAGTTGCTTGCTGGTGGCGCGTCGCCAAACCGCCTCCCACTCTTCTTGGCTGGGGAAAATCATGCCAAAGTGACGGGGATAAATTCCCTTTTGGGGGGTTAGTTCTTCATCAGTGACGTGAGCAACTACTTGATGCCCATAGAAGTTAAGAATAACTGCGCGATCGCTTTCTCGTCCCACTTCACAACCTAATCCGTTGACATAAAAGGCTTTTGCGTCAGGGATATTTTTAATGGGAATGGCAAGATGAAAAATTGGCTGTTTCATGGCTAAACTCTGTTGCTAACGGCAAGCGCGATCGCGTACTATTGTGGCAAATTCAATTAAGGAATGGGTACAATGACGACGTTTCCCCCGATTTTAGTTCCGTGGCTGGTGGGAGTTGCGCTTAACACTATCTTATTATCAATTGTGGCGTTTGCTCCCAAAAAACTTTTAACTCCTGCCGGGATCATCAATGCTTGGTTACTAGGGGTGATGATTTGGGGAATCTTAGGTTGGCAAGGTTACATGATTGTGGGATTCTATTTTTTAGTGGGATCGGCAGTAACTCGCATTGGCAGTGCGGAAAAAGAAGCTGCAGGGATTGCGGAAAACCGATCTGGGGCGCGAGGACCGGAAAATGTTTGGGGATCGGCTTTGGTGGCTACTATCTGCGCGATCGCGCTTTTTCTGAATCAAATTAATAATTTTACGCTTATTTCTACCCCTGTCCTTTTATTAGCTTATGTGGCAAGTTTTAGTACCAAATTATCTGATACTACCGCTAGTGAAGTAGGAAAAGCCTATGGCAAACGCACATTTTTAATTACTACCTTAAAGCCTGTTTCTCCTGGTACCGAGGGGGCGATTAGTTTAGAAGGAACGTTGGCTGGTATCTTGGCTTCAGCGGTCATTGCCGTTGTGGGATGGATTGTCGGATTGATTTCACTGGTGGGAGTGTTCTATTGTATTTTCGCCGCCTTTATTGCTACCAATTT
Organism: uncultured Dactylococcopsis sp.; assembly: GCA_964617275.1. Classification (GTDB taxonomy): domain Bacteria; phylum Cyanobacteriota; class Cyanobacteriia; order Cyanobacteriales; family Rubidibacteraceae; genus Halothece. Next base: position 4,534 of record CAZTXK010000030.1, read on the forward strand.
AGAAAGTTTGATTGGGGCAACGTTACAAGAGAAATTTGAATTTTTAACCAATGAAGTGGTTAATGTGATTAATACTTTCTTGGGTGCAATGATTGCTGGGGGACTTTTGGCCCTCACGATTTAATATTTATTGGTTATTGGTTATTGGTTATTTGTTCACTGCTTTACGAAGGACAAA
>CAZTXK010000030.1:4811-15654 GCA_964617275.1 uncultured Dactylococcopsis sp.
TCTAAATCATAACCTCCTTCCAAGCCAAAGACGATATTAGGCGTTACGCCTAGACAGAGCTTTGTTAAATGAAAGTAATCATCAGGAGTCAGAGAAACTTCAGCTAAGGGATCAGCATGATTGCCATCATAACCGGCACTAACCAACAATAAATCGGGAGAAAAATTGCTTAAAAATGGAATGACTTGTTCTTCTATTAACGGTTGATATTCATTCCACGTACTACCGGGAGACATGGGAATATTGAGAACATTATTATGAAATCCTTTTTCTTCGGCTTTGCCTGTTCCGGGATAACAAGGAGACTGGTGTAGGGAACAGTAAATAATATCAGGAGAAGATTCCACAATTTGTTGGGTTCCATTGCCATGATGGACATCCCAATCTAATATGGCAACGCGATTAACTTGCGGTAGGCTTAAGGCATAATGAGCCGCGATCGCGCAGTTAGAAAATAAACAAAAGCCCATTCCTCGGTCGCTTTCCGCATGATGACCGGGAGGACGAGCTAAAATTAAACTCGGTTGCTGATGGTTTAAAACTTTCTCCACCGCATCGAACCAAGCACTCACTGCTAGTAAAGCAATCTCATAACTATCAGCCGAGACAGGGGTATCCATATCAATTCGCCCGCCCCCTTTTCTGGCTAACTGGGCGACTTTTTCCACATAGTTCGGATCATGGATTTTGTTCACCCAAGACAGAACATTGCGTTCTTGATGAGGGGTAGGTTCTTGCCAAGATAACTGATTATCGGTAAATGAAGTTTTAAGGGCTTCAACAATGGCTTGGAGACGTTCGGGGCGTTCGGGGTGTAATCGCCCTGTACGGTGGTTAAGAAAGTTCTCAGAATAGATAATTGGTAGCATTAATTGATCAAAGAGTGCGTCATTATTGACAATGATTTAATTTTAGTTTAAGTTATTTACAATCCTATTATAGTAAATTCCAAAAGTATGATTGATTTAATTAGTAAACTATTATCCCTTAATCAATTAAAGCAAGAAGAAAGAGAAGGAATGATTGATTTAATTATTCTTGGTATGTACGCCGATAATAATATCGCTTTGCCAGAAAATGAACTGCTAAAACAATTTTCACAATCTTTGAATTGGGAAGCTGGTGAATCAATTAATTCTTATATTAACAAAAGAATTGCTTATTTTCGAGACATACGCAATGATCCAAGTGCGGTCGATGAAACCATTCAGTTACTGTCATCAAAATTGTCTAATCAATCCGAAGAAGCACTGAAAATTTTGAAAGACGTTATTGAGGCTGATGGCAAAGAAGCCAAACAAGAGAGTGAACTTTATCAAAAGGTTGAGAGATCTTTCCAACTAACACAAGACTGATAGTCAGAGTTATATCAGTTACCATTATTTCAATCAAGAAACTAACTAACGAGTGATCTGTGGCTAATTTACCCTTTCAAATTCTAACAACCCTTGCTCACCGCGCTAAGAATCAATTCATCCAAGACACGAAACACCCCTTAGCGGTACAAGAACAATACTTAAAAACGTTACTCCAACATCATCAAAAAACAGAATTAGGTCGTCATTACCATTTAGAAGAAATCAAAACCATTGATCAGTTTCGATCGCGCATTCCGATTCTACCCTATAGTGCCTATGACCCCTACACCCAACGCATCGCCCAAGGAGAGAAAAACGTTCTTACCCCTGATCCCGTTATTTATATCAACATTACCAGTGGATCAACGGGAAAACAAAAGAAAATTCCGGTTACTCAACGCTTCCAAAACTCCCTCGGTAAAGCCAACTTAGCCAGTATGGGATTTCTCGATAGTGCATTGCGTCAACGGGGAAAGAAACTCGAAAAATTATTAGTCACCAATCCTGCTTTAATCAAAGGTTACACCGAAGGCGGTATTAAATATGGGCCAGCCGGACCGGGAGTTTTACACACTCGCAGATGGCTTTACGAATGGCTATTTGCCCATCCGTTTACCACCTTACAAGTTGACGACAGCTTCACCCGCACCTATTTATGTTTGCTTTTTTCCTTGCGCGATCAGGAATTAGGGGGATTAATTGCTAATTTTCCCATGTTGATTCTGCGGATTTGCCAGTATTTAGAAAACTATGCTGAATCCTTCATTGAGGATTTAGAAAGGGGAAGCCTTCCGAGCTGGTTAAATCTTGATTCTAAAACGCGATCGCGCTTGAATCGCCGTTTTTCGTCAGCCCCGCAACGAGCGCGAGAATTACGGGAAATTCTTAATTCGGAAGGGAGACTTACGCCGCCTCTAGCGTGGAAAAATTTGGCTTATATTGCTACGGCGAGAGGGGGAACCTCAGATTTTTATTTCCAACACTTCTCGGATTATGACCTCGATCAGCTTCCTGTGTTTGGGGCAGCTTATAGCACTGCGGAGGGAACTTGTGGCGTTTACACTGACGTAAATATTGATGCTAGCACTTTAGCCCTCAATACAGGTTTTTTTGAATTCATCCCCGAGTCAGAATGGGATCAGGAACAACCCCAGACTCTCCTCGCTACAGAAGTCAAACCGGGAGAACGGTATCGGATTTTAATGACCAATTATAGTGGTTTCTATCGCTATGATATTGGGGATATCGTCGAAATTAGTGAATTTTTTGAGCAAACCCCAACCCTGATTTTCCGTCATCGTCGCGGGGGGATTCTTTCCTCGACCACGGAAAAAACAACAGAAGCTCATGTTACAGCAGTGCTGCGATCGCTGCAGGAAGAATGGGGAATCACGATCCATGATTTCTTTGTCACCCTTTCGGAAAAAGAATTTCCTCCCCACTATCTCCTTAATATTGAACTACCGCCTGAGAGTAAGTTGGAAGAGAGTGAGCATTTTTTACAGCGCTTTGATGAAATCCTCAAAGAAACTAATCCTCATTATGCCCTCAAACGATCGGGAGAAGTGCCTCCTCCCCGATTGCGAATCCTTGGTACGGGGAGTTTTGACATTGTGCGACAAAGACAAGTTGATCGAGGGATTCCCGATTCTCAACTGAAATTTCCTCATATTAGCGAAGATCGGCAGTTGTTTGCAGGGTTACCAGTACAAAAAGAAATCACCCTAGACAGTGACCAGTGACCAGTTATCAAATAACTGCCTTTTTCCCCTATCTCCCTCTCCTCCTATATTCAATTGGTTAACTGTAACCAGATTTTCCCAAGATGGTATAGCACTAAAAACTTAGGTTAGGACATTATTGATCGCTAAAACCCTTTCACCATAAACTGTTGCCTATTGCCTATTGCCTAGCGCGTAGCGCTATATTAAGTCACTGTCGCGATATCTTTTTCGCGTCCGGAACAATTAATGACAACCGTTTCTTCAGGGGAAATAACCCCTTGTTGGGCTAACTTCACCACCCCCATAAACGTAACTGCTGTTGCCGGTTCTACTAAAATCCCTTCAGTTGCGGCTAATTTTTGCACCATTGCCCAGGCTTCCTCATCTGTCACTGTCGCACAATTACCGCCATCAGTATCGAGATGTTTTTTCAGGAGATCATAGGCAATGCCGGGATTGCCAGTGGCTAAAGTCGCGATCGCGGTTTCTGGAGAGGCGACAGCAGACACATTTCTTTCCCCGCGATGAAAACTATCCGCAATGGGGGCGCATCCTGCAGATTGAATTAACCCTAAAGCTGGAATTTTATCCACTAACCCCAGTGCTTTTAATTCCTTAAACCCTTTTGCCACGCCCACCGGCCCCATGCCGCCACTTACGCCCTGCACATACCAGTCTGGGGAACGCCAACCCAATTGTTCGGCGATTTCAAAGCCCATGGTTTTCATGCTTTCCACCCCAGCAAAAGTTTTAATTCCTTGATCCAGAAAAATTCCCTGATCGGCTGCAAATTGTGCCGCCATTGCCTTGGCTTGATCATAAGTGCCCTCTACCGCCATCACTTTTGCCCCATATAAACGGGCTTCTTTAATTTTGCTAGGGGAAACGCCTTCTGGGAAAAACGCATAAACTTGAATCCCCGCCCGGGCGGCATAAGCAGAATACGCGATCGCGACATTCCCGGTTGACGCTAACACCAACTCGTCAATTCCTTGTTCCTTGAGAAAAGAAATAGCAACGGTGGCTTGTCGATCTTTAAAAGTAGCGGTTGGCCCTTGTCGTTCATCCTTAACATAAACATTAGAAAGCCCGATCGCGCTTCCAAAACGGTTTAACGGAATTAAAGGAGTCCATCCTTCCCCAAACGTAACAGCCATTTCCCAATCGACGAGAGGCAATAACTCCCAATAGCGCCATAAACTCCCCTGACGTGGTAAAAGTTGACTTTTCCAATCCAGAAAATGATCACTACTCAAATCATAATGAACATTGAGTAACCCTTGCTTACAATTGGGACAGTGGCTACTCGCTTTCACTGAAGGAAACTGAGTCAATTTTTCTTTGGGTAAATAATAATCACAACCCTCACACCGAAGATTAAAACGATTCCACATTAGCTACCTGCAACTTAAAGAACTTTCCTAATTATTTTGCCACCTTCAGTCTTTATTAATACCATTTCTAGAAACTCAAGTTGGAATTTATCCCACAGGTGATCGGGAGAAATTGTTTGTCTGTAACTAGAGCCAAGCGTGTTACGTTAGAACCTAGGTCAATCAATGCAAGGCTAGAAGATGAACTCACGAAAGATTATTCTATATGTTTCATTAGCCATTTTTAGCGTGATTGTGACGGCTTTAAAGTTGCAGAGTCTTCTTTTTGGGATAGCGATTTTGGGACTTATTACGGGGGGAGGTGTTAGTTTTGGTGGAATGATGATTTATTATCGTCGTTTGGATCAGACTAATAGCCAACTTCAACAACAGCTTGTTACTTATCAACAATATGATCAAGTTAATCAACAACTTCCTCGCTTACAAAGTCGTTATAGTGACCTTGAGACCCAACATCAACAGTTAGAAAAACAATATCAAGAGACAAAAGATAATTTAGCTCAAATTAATCAAGAAATTGCTGGGAGAAGAGAACATTTAAATCAAGTTAATCGGAGTTTGGAAGACAGCGAACAACGTCGAGAAACGCAACAACAAGCCTTAAATCAGTTAGAAAAACGCATTGCTGGACTCAATCAAGATTACCCTAATTTATCTGAGAAAGAAGCGTTACAACAGCAAATTCAAGAACTTCGATCGAATCGCAGTGGGTTACAGGGAGAAGTTGAATCCTTACAACAACAAATCGATCGAACGATTCAAGAAAGAGAACAGGAAATTCAGCGCACTCAATCTTTATTACAACCTCTAAATGAGGAAATTCAACAACTTGAAGACAGACGAAATCAGCAACAAGAAAACCTCAATAACTTAGAAGAACGCATTGCTTCCCTTAATCAAGATTATCCTAACTTATCTGAGAAAGAAGAGTTACGACAAGAGATTCACAGATTACGTTTTGATCGCAGTGGGTTACAGGGAAAAATGGAATCCTTACAGCAACAAACTGAACAAAAACGGGGATATTTAGACAACCTAGAAACACAATTAGATAACCTTAAAAATCAGCTATCTGAATCTGAATTGACGCTCACTCAACAGCAAGCGAGACAACAATCTTTAACTGAGGAAGTTGAACAATTACAGCAACGAAAACAAGAGTTAGATCAAACAACAACTGATTTAGAGTTTCTGCGAGGGACTTATGATCGTTTGGATACTGAAAGAAAAGAACATGAAAATCGAATTAGTGAACTGCGTCCAGAAATTGAAAGATTAGAAGCAGAAAGAAATCGTATCTTACAAGAAATTCAAAACAATCAACCTGATTATCATGAAATACAAGCCTATAAAAAACAAATCGAAGCATTAAAATGGGAAATTCGTGAAAAAGAATCGCGAGTCCGAGAGTTGGACAGTGAGATCAGTCAATTAGAAACGATGAAAAACTCTTGGAATGAACAAGTGATTAGGTTACAAAAAGAAGAGAAGGTTTTAGAAAAACGACTTGCTCAATTAAAAGGAGAGATTAGCGCGATCGAGGAAAGTTCAGAACAAGCATTGAAATCTCTAAAAACAAATTTATGGTCGATGGAAAGACTCCCCAAAACGCCTACAATTATTGAAAGCGAAACTCAATTTATCACAAACTTTGCTAACTTCTTAAACCATCAAGGATTGAGTTTTCCCAGTCGCGCGATTAAAAGTTTTCATACCTCATTAAAAGTCCAAGATATCTCAGCCTTAGCGATTTTAGCAGGGATTAGTGGAACAGGAAAAAGTGAACTTCCTCGACAATATGCGAACTTTATTGGCGCACAATTTTTGATGCTTCCTGTACAACCGCGCTGGGATTCTCCGCAAGATTTATTGGGATTTTATAACTATGTGGAACAGAAATATAAACCTACTGATTTGATGCGCGGTTTATATCAGTTTAATCACCAAGAAGCATTACAAAACAGATTAGTAATTGTGTTGTTAGACGAAATGAACTTAGCGCGGGTAGAATACTATTTTAGTGAGTTTCTCTCGAAGTTAGAAACCCGCCGTTCCCAAAATACTTATTTAGATATTGATGTAGGAAGTCTTCCCCTTCCTGAGGAAGAAAGACGGGTGAAACTCCCTGAGCAATTTTTGTTCGTGGGAACAATGAATGAAGATGAAACAACCCAATCTTTATCTGATAAAGTGTTAGACAGGGCGAATGTTTTAACCTTTGGAAAACCTTACCAATTGCAATTGAAAGAGGAGAGTAATCATAATAATTCCGCACCGACAGAGTATTTAACTTATGATAATTTCCAGCAATGGATCAAGCAACCGCATGAAAATGATGAGGTAGTTGAAGCCGTTAGAGAGTATATTGATCAGACGAATCAAGTAATGGAAAAAATGGGTTATTCCTTTGGTCATCGGGTGTATCAAGCGATTACAAAATATGTGGTTAATTATCCAGGGGTTGAAGATAGTAACTCAGCAGAATTTAAAAGCGCGATCGCGGATCAGTTTGGTCAAAAAATCTTACCCAAGTTGCGAGGATTGATGGTAGATGAAGCAAAATCAGAATTAAATGAGTTACAACAAATTCTCCAAGAAACCGAAGACAATAGTCTGATTCATGCGTTTGAAAATGCGCGAAATGGTCAGTTTGGACAGTTTCAATGGCGTGGGTTAGTGTATGAAGAAAGGGGAGAGAGTCAGTAATGCTTTATCCCAACTTGTTCGCTTATCTAAATGATAATTTTTGTGAAGAAGATCGAGTGATTGAAGGGCGCGATCGCGCTATACTTACCACTCATTCCAAGATAGTAGAAATCCCCTTTCCTAATCTCAAACCGACAGATGTTTCCCCTCCTGATCATCAGTTACAAAACAACATTTCTCTCACCGATGACAACATTTTCCTCACCGTCACCGATGAAGTTTTAGACATCGCAACCCTTGAAGATGAAAGTGACATTCCCCACTGGGAAGAGACACTGGGAAGACGACTTGATGATCAAAATAATCTCCTAATCGCTGTCTTTAATCATGTCTTTAGTCAAATTACAACTCAGTCTGATTCCCCCCAAAAAGAGGGAAACTATCTCCTGATTCAGCTTTCTCCAGCGTTAGAAAATCTGAATCTCGAAGACGCAAAACTTCCTTTGGTTGTCAGCTTAGAAAGACAATATCAACTCACTCATAATCTGCGGTTAATTTCCACAAAACTCCGACATCAACTGCGACGAAAACCAGAGATGATGTCAGTGGGGAAACTTCAAGAAATGGATGAATACTGTTTGCGAGATTATGTGAGAAAACCAGGGAAAACCGCCGCCGAGAAAGCGGGATCGAAACAACAACTGATGGGGATAAAACGGGAAGAAGATTACAACACTCCCGAAAATAAATTTCTAGTTTACTGTTGTCGTTTGCTTCATCTTAACTGTCGTCAGTATCGAGAGACTGGAAATACCCAGTATCAAGAAGAAGTGGGAAAAATTCAGCGCTGCATTGACTGGTTTTATCAGTTACCCGAAGTGAAAACGATTCAGACACAGCAATATCATTTCATCAAACCTAACTATGTTTTACAACAAAATCCGATCTATCGTCAGTTTTATCAAGGATATCTCGACTATCTCCAGAAACGATATTTAACGCAAAAAATTTGGTCATATCGTCAACGGTTATTGAATGATTGGGTGGGAGTCAGTCTGTTAGCAACCTTAACCCATTTTTCTGGAAGTTATGTTTCTCCTTTGGGGAGTCTCCCTGTTAGCAAAACCCCTGAATATGGAAAATATTTAAATCGAGAGAATCCTGATCCAATTATGATCTTTTTGCGAGACAGAGTTTATCAGTTTCAACTGCGAAAACGAACAACAGAAGAAACCTTTTGTGATTGGTTATTAACCGTTACCGTTAATTGGTTAGATAGCGACACAGTGGAAACTCAACACCTAAAGATTTGGAATTTTTGGTATCTCCCCAGTGAGGAAACCAGACAAGAAGCAGAAACCTACTTTCGCAGCTACTTTCGCAGGGAAACAGGAATTGTCTTTTTCTTAGAATCTCCTCCTGATGAAAACCTAGACATTGATCCGTCTTGGTTACAACAACTTCCTCACCCTCTTACCGAAGACGGGTTAACCAACATCAGACACACCCTCGCTGGAGTCATTGAACAATGGATCAACAAAAATTTTGGGAACAACTCATAGCAATCTCTAATCAGGAGTGGGAAAGAGAGAGACTTCAAAAACTCCGAAACTCTCCGACTCCACCGATACAGTTGATTTTAGAAACCGTGTGTGGAGAGGGATATTATTGTTTTAAACGGAGTCAGCTAAACCTGAAACGAATCACTCCATCCTTTTCCTTGAGTGGGAATCAAACTATCGCGTTAGAAATGGTGGGAGGGAACAGCGCGATCGCGCTATTATTAGGATCGCCTGCGACTGGAAAAACCCATATTGCTTACAATTTAGCTAACGCAGCAATTCAACAGCAAAAACGAGTTTTAATTTTAAGTCAGTTTCCCACGACTCTAGAGAGTTATCAAGACTTACCCAACTTCCCTTACTGGGTGGGGAGAGAATCATCTTTCGACATCCAACAACAACTGAATAATCTGAAGATTGACTATACTCCTCACCATCTTCTTCCCGATCAAATTCTAGATCAACTGCGAACACCGCAGAAACTAGAAACTTGGTTACGCAGAATAGAAAAAAACTCTCCTTCTAGAGAAACCCTAAGTCAGCAACTCGAAACTGAGTTTCCCCATCTAACCGAAGCTAGGAGAGACTTACTTGCAAATACACTTCTAACCCATACTTCCTTATTGAGGGAACAACTGAAACTGTTTCAACTGTATCAAAATCTATCCGATGAAGGAAGAGAGAGACTGATACAACAGACGTGGAGAGAAAGAAACAGTCCGATTTTAAGCGCGATCGAAGACAGTTTACAACCTCAACACCAATGGTTACACCAAACCCCCTTTGACTTAATTATCGTTGAAGACTCTCACTATCTCTGTTGGAAAGACTTAATTTTGATTGCGGGAATGGGAGATAAACTGGTGTTATTGGGTGAAGAAATCCCCCAGCGTCAAACAGCAAGACAACGGCAAAAAATTTCTTTTCAAGATTATCCTTATAGCTTCCACTGGTTATCTCATCATCATCTTCCCTGTTACACCCACACTCTTTCCGAACAATATCGTCTTCATCCCCAACTCGCAACCCCCATTTATGATCTCATCAGCAACAGTTGGATACAAAATAACTACATACATCGAAATAACCTAGAAATATCTCTGACTTCTCATCCTCATTTGTCTTGGTGGGATATTCGTAACGATAACTTTTCCTCTCCCTTGTTAGAGTTTCTCTCTTCCCTTCCCCCTCAACATCTTTCTGATGTGGGAGTGATTACCTTTTCTAAAACCACTCGTAATGAAATACAAACCAACATCAAAGATATCTATCCCCAAGTGAGAGTTAAAGACATTACCCACTGGGTAGGAAAAGAAAGTCTGATGATTGTTTTATGTTGCGACATCTCACCCGATACCCTTTCCCCAGAAATGATCAACATTGCGTTAACCCGAGGGAAAACCCATCTGATGATCTTGGGAGATGTTTCTCAATGGAGGAATACAAAGACACTTTTCTCGAAACTCCTCTCTCATCCCAACTTAGAAATAACAAGGAAGGTAACGCTATGAAAATCAAATTTAAACTTAAAGGTAACTTCCACCGTCTCCCTCAACCAGACACTTATCCCGAAACCGTGTCTCTAGAAGAATTATCTCAAGCTATTAAAACCATCGCGGTTAAATATAACTGTCGTCATTTCCAACAAGTCTATAATCATTTTGGTTTAGACTTCCTTCCCCAAACCACTGTCAGAGAATTGTTTGCTTTAGAAACATCTCTGTTTGATCTTCCTCCTTCTTCCTCTTCCCTGTCTTCTCCCTGTTGGTATCGGTATCAATTTCAAATTAGTGAAACCGATGTCATCCTAGATTTATCTCCAGATGATCCGCAGCTTCCCAGTTGGGAGTTTCAACAGACAACACAAGAGGGATGTTATGAGGTGACGGTAGAGGATAACAACACGACTAATCTTCCTGATGATCTTATCCAACAGATTCAAGACAGTTCGATCGCGCAGTGGGAAAATTTATCTCCCCCTCAACAACTCGCGTCTATGTTAACTTCATTCAACACAGGGAAACCTTGTTTAGAAACCGATCATCTCCAACTCTGGTTAAACTTTGAGGAAGTCTCTTCTCTAGTAAAAGCATCTCTCAATGTTATCCAAAACCAAAGAGATATCTACTCAGTCGCGACACCCATCCGAGAATTAATCA
>CAZTXK010000031.1:0-1859 GCA_964617275.1 uncultured Dactylococcopsis sp.
GTGGCAATGGCTAACAATAAAATCGTATAAACAATTCCATAAGCAGCATCAGCTAATAATTCCGGCTTACTGGGGAGTAAGCCATAAACGGCTTCATTGCGAAAATTAAGACGGGATAAATCGGGTAAAATCAAATAGAGAATTTCCGTTAAACGTTTAACATTTTCATTGTCACTAATATTGCCTAATTCTAATAAATCTTGACTAAAATGCCCCATTAAATACACCCCAAAAGAAAGCAGGGTGGCAAGAATGGAACTGGTAAAAACGCCAAATAAGAGGGAAACGGCAACTAGAAGCGAGAGTTCAATCAGGAGATAAACTAAAGAAAGCGCGATCGCGCCCAAGGGATAATCAATCCCATTGAGACTTAATAATCCAAAGCCAATCACTCCCATCACAACAACTAAAACCGCTAATACGGCGGATAATCCTAAATGTTTGCCAATCATTAATTCCGCACGGGTAATGGGTTTAGGAATTAACACTAAAACCGTTCGTTTTTCAATTTCTTTATTAATTAATCCGGTTCCCACAAAAATAGCAACGACTGCCCCTAAAAGCCCGATCGCGCCTAAACTTAAATCAATTAAAATTTTATTTCCCGCCCCCACTGAAATTTCTGGGAGAATGCGGAGGGCAACCACCATTAATAAAGCAAAGAAGCCAATAAAATATAAAATGCGATCACGGATTACTTCCCGAAACCCATTAGCAGCGATCGTTCCCACTCGATTTTGAATCATTTTAGCAATCTCTAATTAAAATCCACCTATTACTGATTATAAGCGAGGTTTTTCTCACCGTAGGCAAGTTTAAGATTTCGATAAAATAGAAACCAATAATGGGTAATGACTATTATAGAAGCCATGATCAATTCTTCAAAACTCCCTATTCCTGAATTTTTTGAGTCGGAAAAAGTGCAACAAGTGTGGCAAATTCCCTACGCCCAAAGAGCTGATCAAGCAGAAGCATGGGCGCAAGCACAAAATATTCCGGCAGCAGTGAACGATCAAACGCGCATTGGGTTACTCTTAGTCGATGTGCAAAATACCTTCTGCCTACCAGAATTTGAATTATATGTCGGCGGGCGATCAGGGAAAGGCGCAATTGAGGATAATAATCGCTTATGTCAGTTTATCTATCGCAATCTCCACCGCTTAACCCACATTATCGCAACTATGGATACTCATGTAGCAACCCAAATTTTTCACCCTATTTTCTGGGTAAATGAAAAAGGAGAACATCCTGCACCAACAACGATTATTTCTCATCAAGATATCGAACAAGGAATCTGGAAAATTAATCCCACCATTGTTCCAAACTTCCCAAACTGGAGTCTAGACAAATTACAAGCCTATGCCCTTCATTATGCCCGTCATCTCGATAGTACCGGAAAGTATCCCTTGATGGTTTGGCCCTATCATGCCAATTTAGGGAGTATTAGTCATGCGTTGGTGTCTTCAGTGGAAGAAGCGCTATTTTTCTATAGTATTGCTCGCAAAAGTCAGGTACAATACGAAATTAAGGGGAATAATCCGTTAACCGAGCATTATTCTGTATTACGCCCAGAAGTGACAGAGGATCAAAATGGAAACGCTATCGCGCAGGAAAATCGCCCCCTGATTGAACAATTACTCAGCTTTGATCAACTCATAATAGCCGGACAAGCAAAAAGTCACTGTGTCGCATGGACAGTGGATGATTTACTCACCGAAATTCAACAACGTGATCCCAGTTTAGCCAGCAAAGTTTATCTATTAGAAGATTGTACCTCACCTGTGGTAATTCCTAATGGGGCAGACTTTACTGAACAAGCCGCGCAAGAGTTTACTCGCTTTCAAAATGCAGGAATGCAC
>CAZTXK010000031.1:1959-7059 GCA_964617275.1 uncultured Dactylococcopsis sp.
GACGAAGCAGAGGAATTAGAAGGTTAATGGCGACGCTTCCAGACTATACCCAATGGCAATTGGAAGAACAAATTGCCCAAATGATCGTTGTCCGTGCTTCAGGGTATTTATTTGATCAGCAAATTCGTTATCCGCAATGGGAACCCACCAATGAACGGTTGCGCTATTGGTTAGAAAGTCTGAATGTCGGCGGCGTGATTTTATTGGGAGGCAGTGCTGCCGAAATTTCTCAGCGCACTCAGCAGTTACAAGATTGGGCTGCAACACCGCTTTTAATGGCAGCGGATATTGAAGAAGGGGTAGGGCAACGGTTTGCAGGGGCAACTTGGTTTCCGCCACCAATGGCGTTAAGTGCTATGGGAGAGGAGGGAAAAGCCTATGCTGCGAAAATGGGGGAAATTACCGCCCAAGAAGCCCTTGCCTTAGGGATTAATTGGTTATTTGCCCCTGTGGTGGATGTGAATAATAATCCTGACAATCCGGTGATTAATGTGCGAGCATTTGGGGAAACTCCCCAGACGGTTAGTGAGTTAACCACGGCTTTTATTGCAGGGGCGCACCGTTATCCGGTTTTAACTACCGCCAAACATTTTCCGGGGCATGGAGATACGGCAACGGATTCTCATTTATCGTTACCCGTGTTAACAGTGGGAGGAGATCGCTTGAATGATATAGAGTTGCCTCCCTTTAAAGGCGCGATTGACCCTTCGGGTCACCGAATCGAAGATTCGATCGCGCAGGGGGTAGATGCAGTAATGAGTGCCCATATCCTGGTGCCAGCTTGGGATGATGTTTTCCCGGCAACACTTTCTTCAACGGCGTTAACCCAACAGTTACGGTTTAATTTGGGCTTTCAGGGATTAGTGGTAACGGATGCCTTAGTCATGGGCGCATTAAAGGAAGTGGCTTCTCCTGAGGAACTACCCATTTTTGCTATTGAAGCGGGGGCAGATATTATTTTAATGCCAGAGAATCCTGAACGCGCGATCGCGGCAATTGCTGATGCGGTTAACAGCGGTCGGCTTTCCAGACAACGGATTACAGCGTCTTTAGCTCGCATTTGGGAAGCCAAGGCAAAAGCTCGCATCAGCCCACCAACTGAGAATTTTATCCAAGAATTATCTACGCCCATTGCGGAAAAAACAACCACTGAGATTTTAGAGGCTTCCTTACAAACCCATGGAGAATTGCCCATTTCCCCTCCAGAAACCCCCGGCTGTAATTTAGTGATTGTGGATGATCTCTTAGACTGTGATCACCTTCATGAAAACAGCAGCGCGATCGCGATCCCCGAAAAACTGGGGTATGAGCTGCAATTACTCGGACAAGCCCAAATGTTTCCCCAATCCCCTGAAAAATTCCCCCTCACCCTCGTGCAAATTTTTACACGCGGCAATCCCTTTCGTGGGGAATCAGGGCTAAATGAGGTTACAAAGGCACTCTTAGAAGCCTTATTAAACCAGGGCTGTGTACAAGCAGTGGTCGTTTATGGGAGTCCTTATGTGGGGATTTGGTTAGAGAAAACCCTCCCTGAGAGTGTGCCTTGGCTATTCAGTTATGGGCAAATGGAGAAAAGTAGCGCGATCGCGCTAAAAACCTTATTTGGAGATAACTAAATCAACAGAACATGACCTTATATCATTTCGATCAATTAGCACGACACACCGATTACTTAAGTTCCCCTGTCAAAGGGGAGTTTGGGGGATAGAGTGTAACTTAAGTTTATAGAATTGGTATTATTATGACTGCTACAATTCCCTTCTTTAAACCGATTAGTCAAATAACTTTAGCTCCTGGTAGCACAGTCATCATTCCGAATGTAAGCTGGCAAGAATTTGAATTAATTTTGCAGGAATTGGGAGAAGATCGCAGTGCCAGAGTTATCTATAGCAATGGTACTTTAGAAGTTATGGTTCCCCTCCCCGAACATGAAAAACCAAAAGAACTGATTTCAGATATTGTAAAAACTTTACTGAGGATAACTGGTAGAAAATATGAACCTTTTGGTTCAACAACGTTCAAACAAGAAGGAATTGCAGGAGTTGAACCTGATGCTTGCTTCTATATCGAAAATTATCAACCTATGATTAATCGTCGTAGTTTACAAGCAGATGATCCACCACCCGATTTAGCCATTGAAATAGATGTTACTTCTAAAACCTCTCTTGAAGCATATCAAGCAATTGGAGTCCCGGAAGTATGGATTTATGACAGCGGGAGGCTGACGATTTACCTCCTCAGAAATCAAAAATACCTTAACTCCGAGATCAGTCCCACATTCCCAGAAATTCCCTTAACTCAAATCGTCCCTACTGTTATTGAACGCTCTTGGAAAGTAGGAACGGTTCAAGCACTAGAAGAATTTGAAGCGATGATGAATCAAACTCTCTAATCATCTTCCAAGGGAATGCCAAAGAAAATTTTCCCCTTGCCAAAATAGCGACCAAACTGCTGTTCATACACCTCATCTTCATCTTGGGTTTCCACCACCAGATCAGAGCGAGGATAGCCCACACAGAGCAAATTATACCCCTTTTCCTCTAGCTGCGGCGATAACCCCATCGCTTCAGGGTGAACAATTTCCCCTTCTATGCGTCGCACCGCACAAGTAGTACAAGCCCCATTGCGACAGGAAAACGGGAGTTTAATTCCTTTCTCCTCCAAACTTTGCAGAATGTATTGATCATCGGGAATGGTCGCTGTGTGTTCTGTTCCCGCTTGGCGATTGTAAACGTGAATCTTGTAATAGCGTGTCATTAGAAAAAAATTTCCAAAAATTTCAGCAAAAGTGGACAAAAAACGGAACTGATATTGTACAATTGTAAATCGCGATAGAAACTTGGAGAGGTGGCCGAGTGGTTTAAGGCGCAGCATTGGAAATGCTGTATAGGGGCAACTCTATCGAGGGTTCGAATCCCTCCCTCTCCGTTCTCGGAGAAATCCTAATTGGTTCGTCCGCGATAAACAGAGTGTCCTTCTCCTGGGAGAATTGTGATAGCACTTGGGCTAATCGTTTTCCCAGCAGCAACCTCAATATCGCCATTCCAATCTTCAACGGATAATAACTTCCCGTCTTCACTTTCATATTCAAAATAGTGACATTGTTCCGCTTGTCGGTTTAAAACGGATCCTTCCCGCTTCATTTTTGCAACCCCTGACTCCACACAATGATAAGTTTCCCCTTCATAGGTGAGAGGGTTCGGGGGATTGCGAGGAATATCTAAATTGCGAAGAGGCTGTGATAAAGTTAGTTCTACTGCATCATCTTCTTCTACCGATAACCAACGCACTTCCTGTTGATCTTGTAGAAGATATTCCAGCCAAATAAATCCATCTTCATCGTAGGTCAGTTTTCCTTCAATCACCCAGTATCGATCTTGGTATTCAATAATATCGCCTAATTGGAGATTAAAAATGGTGCGGTTTTCTGGGGAATTATCCTCCTCTACATTAGATGTGGGAGACTCTTGGCGCTGCCGTAAAAAAAGATAAATGCCAAGGATGACGACAGCTATAATGATGATTAAAGTGAGAATAAACATGATGATTAATCGGGGTACTACTCCCTAATATAAAACCCAGCGGCGATCGCGCTCATAATTGACAATAACAGGATGGGCGAGAGTATTGATTTCTACCTCTTCTTTTGGGGTTAAATCTGGTGGTAAGGCAAATAAACTTGCAAACACCGCAGGGGAGAGAAAACGGGTTTCAAAGGGAAAAGACGCTGCTAATTGAGGATTAAACTCCGACTGTGTGGCTAAAACAAACCCCCAAGGGCCAAAACTGGGAACATTGACGCGATAAGGATAAACTTGGAAATCAATGGCTTCTAATGTCTTAGCAATGCAAGCAAAGGCTTTCGGCGCAAAAAACGGGCTACTGGCTTGCGTCACCAAAACCCCTTCGGGGTTAAGATGCGCTTTTAGTTGGCGATAAAAGCCCAAAGAATACAATTTCGCTAGCACATTGCGATCCGGATCAGGAAAATCGGCAATAATCACATCAAACCTAGTTTCTAACTCCGAGGCTAACTTAAAGGCATCGCCATAGCGAATATTGACCCGAGGATCATTTAAGGAATTGTTATTTCCGTTCACCAAAGCAGGATGGGTTTTTCCCCATTCCACGACTTTTGGATCAAGCTCAATTAGGGTCACCTGTTCCACACTATCCCACTTTAAAACTTCCCGTAAAGCAAACCCATCTCCCGCCCCTAAAAGTAAAACTTTTTTGGGTTTAGAAACCGCCTTTAAAGCAGGATGCACCAAACCTTCATGATAGCGATATTCATCGGTTGTGGAAAATTGTAAATCCCCATCGAGAAATAAGCGAACATCTTTTCCCCGACGGGTTAAAACCAACCGTTGATAAGCAGACTGGCTTCTTTGGATAATTGGTGCACCATAAAGATTATTTTCTAACCGTTGCGTGACGGGAACAACTATTATCGAAAAAATAGTCAGTAAAATTGCCATTCCTAACCCAACAAATCGCCAACGGGCTAACTTGGGAAACACTCGTCCTAAGAAAAATACCATTACCGCCGGGAAAATCCCTAAAATGGCAGCAGCGGGAAACATTCCCACAATTGGTAATAAAATAACAGGAAATGCTAACGCCCCCACTAAAGCTCCAAAATAGTCCATGGCAAGAACGCCGGCGAGGGCATTTTTTAATCCCTGATCTACCTCCACCATTCGCGTTAATAAGGGAATTTCTAACCCGGCTAACGTGCCTAAAATCAGCGTCACTAAGCCTAACCCTAACCAAATTTCGCCGCCGAAAATAAACAAAGCAAACAATCCCAGTGGTAAAATTGCATTCAATGGGGCAATGAGTAACTCCACGGTCATAAAAGCATTTAAAAGGGTACTTTTTTGACTCCCCACAAAGCGGCTGAGGTATGATCCTACCCCCATCGCCGCCAGAAATCCCCCTACTGCAATGCCATAAGAAAGGGCTTCATTTCCGACGAGATAACTGGCTAATGTTCCTAATAATAATTCACTGGCTAATCCACTAGCTGAGGAAATGGCGGCGGCTAACAGTAAAAGATTTCGTTGTTGGGAGGTCATTGGTTATTTGTCATTGGTTATT
>CAZTXK010000031.1:7159-14764 GCA_964617275.1 uncultured Dactylococcopsis sp.
AATAGTAATAGTAATTGTGGATTGTTGACAACCTCTAAAACGGGATATAGCAATATGATCTCATTTGTAAAAAGCAGCTTAACTTCAGATCCCCCCTTCGACAAGCTCAGGGTAACACCCTCACTCTTAATAAGGGGGGTACAACTGATTTAGGATTGCTATAGATAAGAGCATAAAAATATTATGACAAATGTGGGCGATCAAATTAATGCAGAAAATGCTAACTGGTCATTTCGCGGCAACATCAGCGAACACTTTGATCAGCATATCAAAAAATCCATTCCGTTTTATGACACTTCCCATGAATTAGGGGTAAGTATTTCTGATTTTTTCCTTGATGATGGTTCCGTTTGTTATGATTTAGGCTGTTCTACGGGAACATTACTCACTCAGCTAGCCCAACATCATCAAGCCAAGCGAGTGCAGTTTATTGGCATTGATGTAGAAACAGAGATGGTGAAATATGCTCAAGATGCCTGTCAAAACTTCTCTAATGTGGAGATTCGGGGGGAAAGTTTACTGGATGTTGAGTTGGAAAAAGCAGATTTAATTTTTGCTTACTATACCATGCAGTTTATTAAACCAAAACATCGTCAGTTATTATTTAATCGTATTTATGAGGCGTTAAATTGGGGTGGCGGTTTTCTTCTGTTTGAAAAAGTCCGCAGTCCCGATGCTCGGTTTCAGGATATGATGACGACACTTTACAATGATTATAAACTAGAACAGGGTTATTCTGGGGATGAAATTATTGCGAAAAACCGTAGCTTAAAAGGGGTGTTAGAACCGTTTTCAACTGCGGGGAATTTAGGCTTACTGGAAAGAGCAGGATTTGTTGATATTACAACCGTGATGAAATATATTTGTTTTCAGGGATTTTTAGCGATTAAATAGGAGGAGGAATTTTCAATGCTTGTGGTTACGTTTTATCAATTTGTTGAATTAAATGATGTAGAACAATTGCGCGATCGCGCTCTCAATTTTTGCCAAGATCAAAACCTAAAAGGAACAATTTTATTAGCGTCAGAAGGAATTAATGCTACCCTTTCAGGAGAAAAAGAAAACCTGAATAATTTTCTAAACTTCCTAAAACAAGATCAACGGTTTGCCGATATTCAACCGAAATTTTCTGAAACAGATGAGCCACCTTTTCACCGTTTAAAAGTCAAAATTAAACCAGAAATTGTGACTATGGGAAGGGAAGAAGCTAAACCCACAATCGCTACTGGTAAACACATTGATCCCAAAACATGGAATGAATTAATTGCTGATCCAGAAGTCTTAGTTATTGACACTCGCAATGCGTATGAATATAAAGTGGGAACCTTTCAAAATGCGATTTCCCCTCAAACAGATAGCTTTCGTGACTTTCCTGAATTTGTGGAAGAAAATCTTGATCCCAAACAAAACAAAAAAATTGCCATGTTTTGTACAGGGGGAATCCGTTGTGAAAAAGCCAGCGCTTACTTAAAAGAACAAGGATTTGAAGAAGTGTATCAACTCAATGGCGGAATATTAAACTATTTAGACAACATTTCTCCTGAAGAATCTTTATGGAAAGGAGAGTGTTTCGTTTTTGATCAGCGAGTAGCAGTTAATGAAAACTTAGAAACCGGAGATCATGAACTTTGTTACGGCTGTCGTCATCCCTTATCCCCAGAAGATCGACAATCAGAAAAATATCAGCCTGGAGTGTCTTGTCCTTATTGTTATGATCAATTAACCAAGGAACAGCGCGATCGCTTTGCAGAACGCTGGCGACAGGAACAAATTGCAAGACAGCGTCAACAAAAGCACGTTGGTGCAGAAATGCCACAGTAATTTAAATATTTTTATTAGAAAAAATGGTTAAAACGCAATCCTCTTTATACGAAAAAGATTTTTATCTCTGGATTACCAGCACGATTAAATCCCTAGAAAGAGAACAATTCCATGAACTTGACTTAACCCATTTAATTATTGAATTAGAAAGTATGGGGAAGCGCGAAAAGCGAGAATTATATAGTCGTTTGCTGGTCTTAATTGAAAATTTATTAAAATTACAATACTGGGAAGCTGAAAAAGCAGATAATTATCGAGGGTGGAAAAATACAGTAATTGAGCAGAGAAAACAAATTGAAATTCTGTTTCGAGAAAGCCCCAGTTTGAAAAGTCTTCTCCCTGAAAGTTTACCCACCCTTTATCAAGATGCGAGAGAAGTATTTTTACGAAAATCCGATTTGCCAGCGACAATTGTTCCTATAGAGTCGCCTTTTACCCTAAAGACAATTCTGGATCCTGATTATTTTCCTTAGTTAGGGTGGACAAAGCCCACCCTGCTGATTAGCTAGCCAATAAAGCCAAGAAGAATAAAGGCAACGCCTCCTATTAAGGCAATGATACTTAAAACGAAACCAGCGTTGGGGCTTCCTTTCCAAGAATATTTTTTCTCTTTATCACTCATGATTTGTTATAGTTTGTTACAATTTTCTTAACTATATGATGACATTTTCTGGTTAAATTGTCAGGGTGACGTTTGCGTAACTCTTAAGAACTGTGAAGCTATTTGTTTATGAGACTCCAGAAGCAACGCCAACGGATCATCTTCCTGATTGTGCGGTTGTAATTGATGTTTTACGGGCAACTACGACAATTGCAACGGTACTGGGTGCAGGGGCCGAAGCAGTCCAGGCGTTTAGTGATATTAAGGAATTAATGGATGTTAGTGCCAAATGGGAAACCAAACTGCGTTTGCGAGCGGGAGAAAGGGGAGGTGCCAAGGTAGAAGGGTGTGATTTGGGAAATTCTCCTTTAGACTGTACTTGTGAGTTGGTAAAGGGGAAACGGTTTTTTCTGAGTACCACCAATGGCACTCGCGCCCTGCATCGAGTCGAACAGTCACCGATGGTATTAACGGCAGCGTTTGTCAATGATCACGCTGTAATTGATTATTTGAAGCAGGAAGAGCCGGAAATAGTGTGGTTAGTGGGTTCAGGTTGGCAGGGGAGTTATTCTCTTGAAGATACAGCTTGTGCCGGTAAAATTGCTTATCACCTCTTACCTCCTTTAAGTCATCAAATCGTGGCAAATGTAGGCAATGATGAAGTTATTGGCGCGATCGCGCTATACTCGCAATGGCAAAATAATTTATTGGAACTATTCCATCTCTCCAGTCATGGACAGCGATTATTAAAACTGGGACAAACCGACGACCTTGCCTACTGCGCTCAAGAAAATGCCTTAACTGTTATTCCCACGCAGAAAGAGGCGGGTGTATTAATCTCAAGGTAGAAATTAATCTTGAACAAGACATTGATCCAAGATTAAAATATAATTTCCTTTAACATATATCAGTGCTTCTGGCTCTCTACTTCCATTGATTTCTCCAGAACGCTGGTAAGATAAGAAATGTTTACAAATTGCAATTGTATCCAAGCAATTACTCAATTCACAATAGTCTATGATCGATTTACCTAGTCTCTCCATCGACCCCATGGGAATCCGTTATGGAGCTAGTAAGTTATTCCAAATCCTCGTTCCTCTCACCAGTTATATGGTGTTACGGGATTTATTTCTCAAGAAACTGGTATTGCGAGAAACCATTGTTAAGAAAATTGATCAAATTATTCCGAAAAGTGAGTTTTTTGAGCAATTTCGCGCTGATTTACCGAAAATTTTTGACCAAACCGTAGGTTTTCTCTCTTGGAAAGTCGGATGTGATTTAGGATTCTTTTTAATTGTCACTGGCTTGGGCCCTTGGGAAAGAGCCTTTACTTGGTCGGGGTTGCTTCCCTATACCCTTGCTCAATACTTTGTCTATTTTCTCATTGGACGGCGGATGTTAGTCGATGGACAATTAAATCCTTTTAGTGCGAATCCTCCTTCCACAGAAACCCCTGATCCCCGCTCTTGGTGGAAGAAGTTACTCTCGAAATATCTCCATGAAGACTTGAATACCACCAATGAAAATGTGCCGTTGCGACAAGTCTTTCTTAAACCTTTTGTGGATTATGGGGGCTTAGTTTTAAGTTGGTCACTTTATAATGTGGGAATTTTCTTTTTCCAGTCTGGTGAAATGAACTTAGCCCCAGTGGTAGGGTTTGCGTTTTTCCAGATGCTAACTTTTTACTTGGTTAATACCTATGGTTATGTCATTGGGTATAACATTGGAGAATTAATTGATAAGGGAATTTCCGCTCTAGAAGAACGGTTTTCGGGTTGGAAACGACAACAAGCCCGTTTACTGAATAACTCTTCTCAACCAAACAATGGCGTATCCTTAAAACTGTATCAATTAACCGAGCAGATTAAATCAGCTTGGCAAAACCTTAAGTATGCTTACTTATGGCAGTTACAACGTTTCTTCGGTCAATATGGGATTGGTCGAAAATGGATATTGACAACTGTGGGAGGCGTTTTTGCTGTGGTTTTGATTGCCCCCAGTTTTTCTGATGTTATGTTTGCTGTTGGAGGAAATGTTAGTGATCTGTGGTTTGATCAGATGGGAACAGTCGATGAAGTGCAAGTTGCCCAAGTTGAACCTGCCATAGAAAATTCCATTAACCTGCCGAGTTCGGAAGTCGTTATTTCTCGCTTTCCCGAATTTTGGCAGGCGGTGTATGTTCCAGAAACACAATTCGATAACATTGCTTTAGATGAGGTGTCTTCCTCGCTCAAAACAGTCGAAACAGACGAATAGGTAGGAAAATTAATAGTTATGCAAAGTTGCCGAAGAGGAGTTTTTATCTCTATTCTCGGAGTTTCAGTGTCATTACTGGTTTTATTTACGGTTGCGATTATTTTTTGGCTCGTTTTTACCCTGATTCCCGATCAGGCGATCGCGAGTGAATTAGCTTCTAGAGAACAACCGCAAGCAGTCAATGATCAGCGCGATCATAACAGTGTGGGAAATTTAGAAAATGATGTTCTCTACTATATTGTAGTGGATCGCTTTGATGATGCTGACCCCAGAAATAATGTTCCTGAGTTTGCCTTTGAGGAGGATGCCTCAGATCCTCAAAAGCAGGTTTATAACGAAATGAATAAACTCTTGCTTCGGCATACTTACGATCCCACTCATCGCTATATGGGAATGTATTGGGGTGGCGATCTCCAAGGGGTGATTGAACGGTTAGATTATCTCCAAGAGCTAGGAGTAACGAAACTGGTGCTTTCCCCGATTCAGGATAATTCTAATGGCTTGTTTTATCATCCTGATATTAAAACTTATCTCTATCGGGAGAAAACAGAAACGGTAGAAGATGATTTTTATCGCCATCTTTCCACCCCCTATCATGGCTATTGGACAAAGGATTGGTTTGAAATTGACGAGCATTTTCGTTCCCCTGATGATCAAGGGCGCGATCGCTATCGGGTATTCCGAGAACTCCTCAATGAGGCGGGAAAACGCGGTATCGGGATTATTTTAGATTTAACCATGAATCAAACCGCTCCGGGGCATACTTCCACAGAACCCCCGAATTTAGGGTCGGGCGGCTTTCTATTCGGGGAGTCTTGGTTTGCCGATAATGGCGATGTTTATCGTCACGGTGAACGAGTAGCTGTCCATTGGGATCCCAAAACGGGAGAACGCGATCCTCAGGGTTGGTTTCATGAACCGAAAATTATTTGGGATTTTGATACCGCTTCTAAGGAACTCATTGAAGAAGGGCAAATTAGTGGCGGAATGCCAGACTTAAATCAAGATGCACCGCCAGTGAAACGGTATTTATTAGAGGCGGCTAAGTTTTGGTTAACCTTTAATGAGGAAAATTATCCCATCGCTGGCTTTCGCTTAGATGCCGTTAAGCATATTAATGAGCGATTCTGGCAGGAGTTTGAAGATTATGTTCTCTCGATTAATCCTGATACGATTTTATTGGGAGAATACTTTGGCGGTGGCTATCGTGCTACGGAAAGCATTGATTTTTTAAGAGCTACAAAAGATATTACCCATTATGATTTTAATTTGAGTGAAGCAGCCCGACGGTTCTTTTCGCGCGATCGCGGCTGGGATGGACGCACCTATATTCTGCGAGAAACGACTCTCGGACGTAAAGGGACTTACTATAACTATAATGCCCTTGAGCATTTCCTACACTGGGTCTTTAATCCCGCCGAAACCCTAGAAATTCCCACTGAATCTCTAGATGCGATTCCCAATGAGGAAGCAAAAGGCTGGGTAACGTTTGTGGAAAACCATGATAAACCCCGCTTAAAAAGCTATTATCCCGATGTCTCTGACGAAGCCTATAAAAGCCTCATTGAGTTTCAATTTACAGCAAGAGGGGTTCCCCTAATTATGTATGGCGCAGAAACAGCTTTAGGCGTTCCTCATCATCCAGAACATGAGGGATTATTTGGCGTTGGGGGTGATCCTTTTAATCGTCCGATGATGATTTGGCCCGGTCGTCAGGGATGGAAGGAAGATATTTATCAAACCACCAAACGCATGGCCCATTTGCGACAAGATTATCCTGTCTTGCGCTATGGAAGCACTCGTTATCTCTTTCCCCAAGGCGCAAGTAAAAAAGAGGATATCTTTATGCTGCGAGAAGCCTCGGAAGAAAAAGCGCCGCGTGTTCTCTATGCTTATTCCACAGCAGGGGGAGAGTTTTCTGTTCCTTTAGACGATGACATGAAAAAGGGGAAACTGATTGATACGGGCGAGGAAATGTCTTTAGACAATGGCACATTACCCGTTAGCTTACAACCCGAAGAATCAAAAGTGTTCGTTTTAAATTAATTGAAAAGTATGGATTGGCTGCAAAAAGGCTATTTTAATTTTGGGGGACAGGGGCCACTTTCCCAAGAAAGCTTAAATACAATTATTCAAGGATACGAAAAAGTCCAGCAATTGGGCCCCTTTTCCCAGCGAGTTAATGCTTGGCTACAGGAGGAAACGGCGAAAACACGGCACGCGATCGCGTCTGAGGTGGGCGCAACCCCAGAAACCATTAGCCTGACGGAAAATGTTACGGTCGGCTGTAATATCGCTTTATGGGGCTTAGATTGGCAAGAGGGGGAACATATCTTGCTGACTGACTGTGAACACCCCGGAATTATTGCTGCTGTCAAAGAAATCGGCGATCGCTTTGGGGTTTCTTCTTCCATTTGCCCGATTATGGAAACCCTCAATGAGGGCGATCCCGTCAGTGTTATTGAAGAATCTTTACAAGCCAATACCCGCCTAGTGGTATTATCCCATTTACTCTGGAATACGGGACAAGTTTTACCCCTAAAAGACATTACTCACGCTTGTCATCAACACGGAGTACAGGTATTGGTGGATGCGGCGCAGTCAGTGGGATCGCTGCCGTTAAATTTGCCTGAAACCAAGGTGGATTTTTATGCGTTTACGGGACATAAATGGTTATGTGGTCCGGCTGGCGTG
This sequence comes from uncultured Dactylococcopsis sp., assembly GCA_964617275.1. Lineage (GTDB taxonomy): Bacteria > Cyanobacteriota > Cyanobacteriia > Cyanobacteriales > Rubidibacteraceae > Halothece. Next base: position 14,532 of record CAZTXK010000031.1, read on the forward strand.
GGGGGGTTATATGTATCGCCGCAGAGTTTCCCCACTTTACGTCCCACCTTTATCGGTTGGCGCGGTTTGAATTTAGATTCTCACGGGAAGCCCATGAGTTATAAACAGGGGGGAGAAAAGTTTGAAGTTGCCACTTCTGCTTATCCGCAGTATATGGGCTTAAAAAGCGCGATCGCGCAACAGAATCAATGGGGAACGCCACAACAACGGTATGAAAAAATCTGCGAACTGAG
>CAZTXK010000032.1:0-6565 GCA_964617275.1 uncultured Dactylococcopsis sp.
ATTCAAGCTCGTATGGCAGCTTTAGTCCGAGGAATCAAATCTCGTCCCGAAAATGCCCTTGATTACGGCGAAGCTCTAGAATTTCAGTTATTCCAACTGTCTCAACTAGCAAAACAGCGAGGACAGCAAATTCAAGCTCGTATGGCGGCTTTAGTTCGAGGAATCAAATCTTGTCCCGAAAATGCCCTTGATTATAGCGAAGCTCTAGAATTGCAGTTATTTCAGCTAAGTCAAACCATTGACGAGTTATCTCAGCAAGAATAAGAAGTTAGGGATTAAGATCAAGGTAGCATCAACCGTTAATATAATACCTAACGCATGACAACCACTGTTCTTAATACGCCTGCTCTCAATACTCCCACAATCCATCAGCTAGATAATGGTCTAACTATTATTGCAGAACAACTTCCCGTGGAAGCGGTTAACCTCAATATTTGGTTTCAAGTGGGGTCATCTGTCGAACCCGATACCATTAATGGGATGGCTCACTTCTTGGAACACATGATGTTTAAGGGAACGCCTAACCTTAAGCCTGGGGATTTTGATCGCTTGGTAGAACAACGGGGCGGAATGATGAATGCGGCAACCAGCCAAGATTACACTCATTATTACATTACCACTGCTCCTAAAAATTTTACAGAACTCGCTCCGTTACAGTTGGAGTTAGTAACGAATCCCAGTCTGCCAGAAGATGAGTTTAGACGAGAAAAGAAAGTTGTTTTAGAGGAAATCCGTCGCAGTGAAGATAATACCATGCGTCGGACTTATGCACGGGCAATGGAAACTTGTTTTCAGTCTCTTCCCTATCGTCGCCAAGTTTTAGGTTCGGCAGAGGTAGTTTCTGAAGTCACTCCCGAACAAATGCGTGAGTTTCATCGCCAATGGTATCATCCCCAAAATATGACGGTGAGTGTGGTGGGAAATTTGCCTGTAGAAATGTTAGTTAATACGATCACGGAAGCCTGGGAGAAAATTGCGCCTCAATGTTATTCTCCGTTACCCACAAGTGTGTCGTTTCCCGCACCAGAAGAACCCTTTTCCGAAGTGGTTCGCAATTCCTATCAAGATTCACAGTTACAACAAGCGCAACTGGTGATGTTATGGCGAGTACCGGGATTAAATGAGGTAAAAGAAACCTATGCTTTAGATGTTTTAGCCGCAATTTTGGGACAAGGAAAAGTGTCGCGATTATTCCGTCAATTACGGGAAGAAGAGAAGTTAGTTAGCGCGATCGCGGCAGGAAATTCTACCCAAAAATTACAGGGACATTTTTCTGTCTCAGCGAGACTTCCTGAAGAGAATTTAGACAAAGTAGAACAAGCAATCACTGAGCAAATTAAACGCCTACAGCAAGAAGAAGTTACGCCTACTGAGTTAAATCGCATTCAAACCAAAGTTGCTAATAGTTATATCTTTGGTAATGAAAAACCCAGCGATCGCGCTAATCTTTATGGCTATTTCTTCTCACAATTAGGAGACTTAAATCCCGCATTTAATTATCCGCAAATCATTCGGAATTTAACGCCCCAAGATATCCAAAAAGCTGCCCAGAAATATCTCTCTCCTGATGCTTATGGTGCAGTGGTGATGTTACCTAGTTAATTTCGCTATATATGTCATCCCATTTTGAACAACTAAGCCTCCCTTTCAAAGGGGGTTGGGGGGATTAAGATGGTATTACCCTTATTTTCCTTAAGTAGAATTATTGAAAATAATTGAATTCCGATCGCGCGATGTGGCTATTTCTTCTTGAGGATTATTACAAAATTATTAGATTTATATGAGATTTATTAGATTGTTATCATCTTTAAACTAATGTAATCTATATCAATGCGGTTAATTAACCATAACTAACCAGTGATACCATATTTATCCATTTGAAGAGGAGAATGCCATGTCAAGCGTTATCTACGCCGCCAACACCCAAGATTTAGGACAAATCCAAGCTCGGATGGCAACTTTAGTCCGAGGCATCAAAACTTGTCCTGAAAATGCACTGGATTACGTCGAAGCACTGGAATTTCAGTTGTTCCAGCTTGCTCAACTAGCGCAACAGCTAGGAAAGCAAATCCAAGCCCGGATGGCAGCTTTAGTCCGGGGCATCAAAACTCGTCCCGAAAATGCACTGGATTACGGTGAAGCACTAGAATTTCAGTTGTTCCAGCTTGCTGAAATAATTGATCAATTAAATCAGACAGCATGACCCAATAACAAATAACCAATAACAAATCTGTTCAATATGCCACACTGAAAGAGAAGCATTCTAACTCAAACTGATGACCAACCGTCTCGCTGAAACCGAAAGCCTCTACCTGCGGAAACACGCGGAAAATCCCATTGATTGGTGGTATTGGTGTCCAGAAGCCCTAGAAAAAGCTGCAGCAGAAGATAAACCGATTTTTCTCTCTGTGGGCTATTCTAGCTGTCATTGGTGTACTGTCATGGAGGGAGAAGCCTTTTCTGATAGCGCGATCGCGCAGTATATGAATGAGAATTTTCTCCCCATTAAAGTCGATCGCGAAGAACGCCCCGATCTCGACAGCATCTATATGCAGGCGTTACAGATGATGACTGGGCAAGGCGGTTGGCCCCTGAATATTTTCCTCACACCAGATGATCGCGTTCCCTTCTATGGTGGGACTTATTTCCCTGTTGAACCAAAATTTGGTCGCCCCGGTTTCCTCGAAATCCTGAAAGCGGTGCGGCGGTTTTATGATCAAGAAAAAGAAAAACTGAATAACTTCAAAAGCGAGGTTATGGGGTTATTAGAACGATCCGCCAGTCTTCCCACCTCTGAAACCCCTCTTAATAAAGACTTATTATTCCAAGGCATGGAAACAGGCGTGGGCATTACCAGCAATCGGGGAACTGCCCCCAGTTTTCCCATGATCCCCTATGCAGAATTGGCCCTGCGTGGAACTCGCTTTTCCTATGACTCTCGTTATGATGCTCAAGAAATTACCCACCAGCGCGGGGTGGATTTAGCCCTCGGGGGCATTTATGATCATGTCGGCGGTGGTTTCCATCGTTACACCGTTGATGCAACTTGGACAGTTCCCCACTTTGAAAAGATGCTCTATGATAATGGGCAAATTGTAGAGTATCTCTCTAACTTGTGGAGTTCTGGGGTAAAAGAACCAGCCTTTGCTAGCGCGATCGCGCAAACCGTACAATGGCTACAACGGGAAATGACCGCCCCAGAAGGATATTTTTACGCCTCTCAAGACGCGGATAGCTTCACAACTCCCAATGCAGAGGAACCAGAAGAAGGGGCATTTTATATTTGGTCATATCGGGAATTAGAAAGCCTCCTTACTGCAGAAGAATTACAAGCCCTTCAGTCTGAATTTACTGTTACCGCAGAAGGGAATTTTGAAGGTAGCAATGTTTTACAACGGAAAGAACTGGGAAACCTCTCCGAAACGGCTAAAAACGCTTTAGAAAAACTATTTCAAGCACGATATGGTCAGCCTTCTACCGAAATCAGCACGTTTCCCCCTGCCGAAAATAATAGCCAAGCCAAGCAAGAAAACTGGGAAGGGCGGATTCCCCCTGTCACTGACACCAAGATGATCACGGCTTGGAATAGCTTAATGATTTCTGGGTTAGCGAGGGCTTATGCTGTCTTTGGCAAAGAAAATTACTGGGATTGTGCCGTTAAAGCCGCTAACTTTATTTGGGAGAATCAATGGGTAGAAGGACGCTTTTATCGCCTCAATTATAACGGTAAAGCCACTGTTCCAGCCCAATCAGAAGATTATGCCCTCTTTATCAAAGCCCTCCTTGATCTCTATTCCTGTCATCCCGAACAAACAGAATGGTTAGATCACGCCACGCAACTTCAAGCCGAATTTGATCAATATCTGTGGAGTCCGGAAGAAGGAGGCTATTTCAACACGGCTAAAGATAGCAGTAGTGAATTAATTATTCGAGAACGAACCTATATTGATAATGCCACTCCTGCAGCTAATGGGGTAGCGGTTACCAATTTAGTCCGGTTATTTCTCCTAAAAGAACAACTGGATTATCTCAGTAGTGCTGAACAGACACTGCAAGCCTTTACCAGTATTATGGAGAAATCTCCCCAAGCCTGTCCGGGATTATTCTCTGGTTTAGATTGGTATTTACATAGTGCTTTAGTTCGTTCTACCCCAGAACAATTACAGGAATTAGTTTCCCAGTATTTTCCCACTTGTGCTTATGAAGTGGCAACGAGTTTACCTCCTGACGCGATCGCGTTAGTTTGTCAGGGGTTAAGCTGTTTAGAACCTGCAATGACCAAAGAACAACTCATGTCTCAAGTTAAAGAGATCACAATTTAATCCTTGGTAGGGGCGAACAGCCGTTCGCCCGTCCTCATCATTGGTTTACAAAGGACAAACAACAAATAAATGAAAAACTTATTACAACCCGATTTAGTATTAGGGAAGCCGGTTACCGAGTTAACACCAGATATCCTAAAGAGGCATCAAATCAAAGGATTAATTTTGGATGTGGATGAAACCTTAGTTCCGAAACAAACTCGCCAAGCGTCAGATGAATTGATAGCTTGGTTACAAAAAATTCGTCCTGTCGCTAAAATTTGGTTAGTCAGTAATAACTTTAATAAAACTCGGATTGAGGGAATTGCTAATTCCTTAAATCTTCCTTATTATTTAGCCGCGAAGAAACCGTCTCGTAAAAGTCTGCGACAGGCAGCGGCGGCGATGGAATTACCTTTGAATGAAATTGCTATGGTCGGCGATCGCGTTTTTACCGATGTTTTAGCTGGGAATCGGTTACAATTGTTTACGATTTTAGTGGAACCAATGGTTGATCCGACAATTGCCGATCGCGATTACCCCATCCATCGTTTAGAAGTACAGATTTCACAATTGCTAGGAGTCACCTTCCAAGATAACCATCAAACTGCCTCTCCCCAAACGGATCAACCTTGATCATTAGTCATTGGGCTACAAATAACAAATAACAAATAACAAATAACAATAGTTTTCTCCAAAATTATGCCTCAAACCATTGTTGTCAAAATTGGCACATCTAGCCTGACACAATCGAAAACAGGTTTATTAGCCCTTTCTACCATTGCGACATTAGTCGAAACCTTGACAAATTTACGCTTAAATGATGCTAGGGTAATTCTGGTGTCATCTGGGGCAGTGGGAGTCGGCTGTGGACGCTTAGATATTAAAGAACGCCCCCGCACCACCGCATTCAAGCAAGCAGTCGCCGCGGTTGGACAAGGGAGGTTAATGCGAATTTATGATGACTTTTTCTCTAGTTTAGGACAGCCGATCGCGCAAATTCTCCTTACCCGACAAGAACTGATCCAGCGCACGGCTTATGTCAATATTTACAATACGTTTCAATCCCTCTTGAGTTTAGGCGTGATTCCCATCGTTAATGAAAACGACACAGTTGCAGTAGAAGAGTTAAAAGTAGGGGATAATGACACTCTCTCAGCGTTAGTCGCCAGTTTAGTCGAAGCAGACTATTTATTTCTTCTCACCGATGTGGATCGCCTTTACTCAGATGATCCTCGGAATAATCCCCAAGCCCAACCGGTAGAGAGGGTAGTCACCAAAGAAGAACTAGAAAAATTACAATCCCAAGTTGGTGAAGGGAAATCACAATGGGGAACCGGGGGAATGGTTACCAAATTAGCGGCTGCACGGATTGCCACCAGTGCCGGGGTGAAAACCGTTATTACCAATGGAGAGACACCAGCAAACATTAATCGCATTTTAGGTGGGGAAATGCAAGGAACGCACTTTGAAGCCCAACCGCGAGGAGAAAGTGCCCGTAAACGGTGGATTGCCTATAGCTTAGTGCCAGTGGGACAGTTATATTTAGATGAGGGGGCAGTGAAAGCAATACGCGATCGCGGCAAGTCTCTATTAGCAGCAGGAATTACTCGCGTCGAAGGAGAGTTTCAAACCTCAGAAGCAGTTGCTATCTGTGATGGAGAAGGAAAAGAAATTGCTAGAGGATTAGTCAATTACAGCAGCAGTGAAATTCAAAAAATTCAGGGCAAACAATCTCAGGAGATTCCTAATATTCTCGGTTATGCCAACACCGAAACCGTTATTCACCGCAATAATATGGTGTCAATGATTTAAGTTGAAATAATGTCCTTCGACAATCTTTGTAAACTCCTATCGGAAAAATATCCCACTAACTTTGCCAGTTGGGTACTGAATACGCCACAACCTCGTGCTGAAGTTTTGAAAACTGAACTTAGCATTGAACCGATTCGTGCTGATTCCGTCACTTTCTTACAACTAGAAGGACGGATTTTACATTTAGAATTTCAAACCCAACTACAATCAACTCCACCCCTTCCCCTGCGAATGTTGGACTATTGGGTGCGGTTATATCGCTTGTATCGCTTACCCATTACCCAAGTAATTGTTTTATTACTTCCGCCTCCTGCTGATGCTGTAATAGAAACCAGCTTTAGTGTGGAAAGCACTTCTCATCAATACCGAGTGATTCGACTTTGGGAAGAAAGCCCAGAGTTATTTTTGAATGATTCGGTTTTGTTACCCTTAGCCCCTTTAACGGCAAC
>CAZTXK010000032.1:6665-14696 GCA_964617275.1 uncultured Dactylococcopsis sp.
CAGAGTTATTTTTGAATGATTCGGTTTTGTTACCCTTAGCCCCTTTAACGGCAACTAATGAACCAGAAACCTTATTACAACAAGTGGTTCAACAAGTGAATCAACTTGAAGGAGAGAAAAGAATCGAAATTTCTGCTTACGCACAAATCGTGGCAGGATTAAAATATAAGAAGAATTTAGTGAAACAGTTGTTTCGGGAGGGAATGATGCGAGAATCCGTAATTTATCAGGACATTATTCAAGAAGGAGAGGAGAAAGGAAGACGGGAAGGAAGACAAGAAGGAAGACAAGAAGGAAGACAAGAAGGAGAACGATCGCTGATCCTCCGTCTTTTAACCCGACGAGTAGGAGAGTTGCCGCAATTGTGGCGTGATCGGATCAACACTTTATCTCTAAAAGAATTAGAAAGCCTTGGAGAAGCCTTACTCGATTTTCAAGGAATGGCGGATTTAGAAACTTGGTGGCATCAGCAGAATTTTTAACCTTACTTTACTAACCCATGCCGATTTTCTCACCCCATCATCCCCTTTCCCGTCTTCTTGGCTATAGTCGCGCTTATGATCGGCAAATCTGGGGCGCGATCGCGTGTTCCATTCTTAATACTATCTTTGATTTAGCACCCCCCTATCTCATTGGGGTTGCCATCGATGTGGTAGTGCAACAAGATAATTCTTTCATTGCTCGCTTGGGGTTTACAAATCTCCCTGTGCAATTGGGGATTGTCTGCTTCTTGACATTCTTGATTTGGAGTTTGGAATCCCTCACGGAATATGTCTATAGTCGGTTGTGGCGTAATCTGGCTCAAACGTTGCAACATGAGCTGCGAGTGGATGCCTATAGCCATTTACAAGAGTTGCAGTTAAGTTATTTTGAGGAACGAAGTACGGGCTTTTTTCTTACAGTTCTCAATGAGGATATTAATCAACTAGAACGGTTTTTGAACTTTGGGGCGCATCAAATTCTACGGTTTTTTACGACGATTTTATTTGTGGGGGGAACCTTTATTGCCCTAGCGCCGGGAGTATCTTGGCTTGCTATGTTGCCTATTCCGTTTGTGTTGTGGGGATCGATCGCGTTTCAAAAACAACTTGCCCCCCGTTATGCTGAAGTTCGGGATAAAGCAGGATTAATTAGTACCCGCCTGAATAATAACCTTTCTGGAATTGCCACCATTAAAAGTTTTACCGCCGAAACCTACGAGCGCGATCGCGTTAAAAAAGAAAGTGAAGCCTATCGCCAGAGTAACCGCAAAGCAATTGCCTTAAGTGCTGCCTTTGTTCCCTCGATTCGGCTCATTATTTTAATGGGATTCACCGCCACTTTATTTTTAGGGGGGCTAGAAGTCGCTAATGGCAACCTCTCGGCAGGAACTTACGGATTTATTGTGTTTATTGTCCAACGCTTGTTATGGCCCTTTACCCAGTTAAGCGAATTGATGGACGAATATCAACGGGCAATGGCTTCCATTTATCGGGTAATGAATTTACTAGAGACTCCCATTGCTATTCCTTCTGGAGAAACTCCTTTACCTGTTGAGGAAGTCAAAGGAGACATTAAACTGGATCAAGTTACGTTTGCCTATCCCGAACAAGAACCAGTGTTTAATAATCTTTCTCTCCAAATCCCAGCCAAACAAAGCATTGGCATTGCTGGAGCAACTGGTTCGGGAAAAAGTACCCTTGTCAAGCTATTATTACGTTTTTACGAACCGCAGCAGGGTCAAATTTTAATTGACGGCAAAGATATTCAAACCCTCAATATTTATGATCTCCGCCGTTGTATTGGCTGGGTGAGTCAAGATGTGTTTCTCTTTCATGGCACAGTTGCCGAAAACATTGCTTATGGCGACTTTGATGCGAATTACCAAGAGATTGTAAAAGTGGCAAAACAAGCGGAAGCCCATGACTTTATCGAAAAATTGCCCCAAGGCTACGATACAATTGTCGGCGAGAGAGGGCAAAAACTTTCGGGGGGACAACGCCAACGCCTTGCTATTGCCCGCACTTTATTAAAAGACCCACCGATTTTAATTTTAGATGAAGCCACTTCCGCAGTGGATAATGAAACCGAGGCAGCAATAGCGCGATCGCTGCAGATAGTAACACAAAATCGAACCACGATCGCGATCGCGCATCGACTCTCTACTATCCGTAATTGCCACCGTATTTATGTTATGGATCAAGGAAAAATTGTCGAACAGGGCAAACATGACGAGTTGCTCAAATTTGATGGGATTTATGCAGGGCTATGGCAAGTGCAATCAGGGCTTCATCATTCCTGATCAAATACTATGAATTTATCACCGATTTCCTTTTTTCATCGCATCCAGTCTTGGTTTTCCCATGCTGAAGCCACCGCAACTGAAGAAACCCTAGAAGATATTCCCCCTAAAATTCTGATTAAGTTAGAAAAAATCATTAGGCAATTACCTGATCCACCAACTTATTCGGAAACCATACAAGAAGCTATCCTTTCTAGCTTGAAACATTGGGAAGAAGACAAATTTACCAATCGCTTAGTTATTTTAGCTTCTCCCATTAGTGACCTTTCTAGTTTAATGTCTCGCTGTTTTCCTGAGGATCAACTCAAGAATATTGCAGTTGTTTATCCTTTTTCCGATCTCGATCTGGAAGACAAGCCATTACAAATTACTCAAAAATTAAAACTCGCTATAGAAAAGAGTGTCTCATCAAATCCTCAGCAAGAGATAATTATAGTAATTCCCAATTTAGAACAATTCTTCTTGCGTTGTATTGGAGGGTGGGATGGTATTATTTGGTTACGAGAATACATTGTAAATACCCCTGAGTATTTTTGGTTACTGGGTTGTAATGATTGGTCATGGCATTTTTTAGATTATGCTTGTCAAATTAATGCTTATTTAGAAACGATAGTTAAACTTCCCCCGTTAGAAGAAAGTGAATTAGAAGCATGGCTAAAGCCAGTTCATGAACAATTTATTACTAAAGAAGTTCGGCAAAAATTACCTTTCTTTTGGCAAACATTAGCCTCTTCATCGGAAGGAAAAAGTGAAATTGCAACTCAAATTTGGCTAAACTCTCTCCAAGTAGTTATATCAGAAGAAAAAGAAAGCACGGAATTAAAATTAATGACACCAAGTTTACCAAAATTACCTACTTTATCCGCATCTAATCGGTATTTTTTACAGGCAATTTTGTTACATGGGGCAATGACTCGCTCCTCTCTTGCCCTAAGTTTAGGTGAAAAAGAAGACAAAATTCAAGCAGAAATCCAAATTTTATTAAAAGAAGATTTAATTAAGCAAAAAGCAGGACAGTTAAGGATTAATCCGATTTATTACCCTAAAATAAAGCAAGAATTAAAGCAAAATAACTTTCTCATTGGAGACGATGCGTCTTAGCTTATAAGATCAATAATAAGACAATACTAGGATTGATTATGAAACTATATTATATTCCTTTAACCCGAGCGACTCGCCCACGCTGGCTATTAGAAGAAATGCGACTTTCTTACGAATTAGTTAGGGTTGGTTTAGGAGAAATGGCGACTAAACCTGAATATCAAAATCTCCATCCTCATAACAAAGTACCTGTTTTAGTTGATGAAGACATAACTATTTTTGAATCAGCAGCTATTTGTAGTTACTTAGCGGATCAATATCCTGAGAAAAAATTAGCTCCTTCTTTACAAAGCCCATTACGAGGTTATTATTATCAGTGGTTATTTTATGCTCAAGCGACGTTAGAACCACCAGTGGAGCGATATATTTTCCAGATGTCTCCTCATTTACCAGAAAAAGTTTTACCAAAAAGTGAACATAACCAAGTTTCTAAAGAAGAGATTTTTCAATGGTTCGCGAAAGTTTGTGAACCTTTACAAGAGGTGTTGAAGGATAATAATTATTTACTTGATAATCGATTCACAACAGTTGATATTGTAACAGGCGGTGTTTTATATTGGGCTTATAAGTTAGGAATGATTAAAGAGGAAACGCCAATCAAAACTTATCTGATGCGGTTAATTGAACGTCCTGCTTTTCAAAGGGCGCATGATGAAATCAATATTTATAAAACAGTTGCCTAATTAAAGCGATTATTGATCTTGGAGAGAATCCATGACAGATTTACCAGTTTCTTTTTATGTGTTTGCTGAACAAGGGAAAAAGTTATCAGAAGAATTAATTACAGATATCACTTTTAAAAACATATTATATGCCGTTAGCGCGATCGCGCTTAGTTATCTATTACTCGTCTCAATTCAATATATTACTACTTGGAGTTCAGAGAAAGTTCCCCGTCGCTATCGGTTATTAATTAAACAATCAGTTCCCTTTTGGAAAGGCTTGGTTTTAATTATTACCATTAGTTATTTAGTTAATTTATTTCTCAACTTATCGGGACAGAATTTATTAGCCTTAACGGGAACGATCGCGCTTACTTTAGGGTTTGCCTTTAAAGATTATACTACCTCCATTATTGCCGGCGTGGTTGCCCTATTTGAAGCCCCCTATCATGTCGGCGATCGCGTTAAAATTGGCGATAATTATGGAGAAGTAACTGACTTTGGCTTGCGGGGAATCCGAATTCAAACCCCTGATGATAATTTAATTACCATTCCCCATAGTAAAATTTTTAGTGAGGCAATTTCTAACAGCAATAGTGGGAAACTCGAAGCCCAAGTTACCACTGACTTTTACTTCCATCACGAAGAAGATGTCGAACCGATTATTAATATTCTCTATCAAGCCGCCTACAGTAGCAAATATACCCAACTCAAATTACCCATTTTGGTTGTCATTTCAGAACAATCTTGGGGAACTCACTTCAAATTAAAATCCTATCCTATGGATGCTAGGGATGAATTTATCTATCAAACAGACTTAACCCGTCGCAGTAAAAAAGCCTTTAAGCAGATGGGATTGAAGTATCCTAACCTCACTAATAAAATTCAATTGACAGACTGAAATTAATCCTCAATAATTGTCTTATCGTTCCGTGACAGATACCTGTAAAAAATGACACAAAAAATTGGTTTAGCCCTCGGTAGTGGGGGCGCGAGAGGTTGGGCGCATATTGGGGCAATTAAAGCCTTAACAAAAGCAGGAATTAAAATTGATTATATTGCTGGAACAAGTATTGGTGCATTTGTCGGGGGGATTTATGCTGTCAATCAACTTAAAGAATTAGAATCCTTTGTCAAAGAAATTGATTGGAAAACCATTGTTTCTCTATTAGACGTAGAGTTTCCCACCCGTGGATTACTCGATGGCGATAAAATTTATGATTTAATTTATAGCCATGTTATTGACCGCAATCTGGAAGAAACCAACATTCCATTTCATTGTGTCGCTACCGATTTATTAACCCAGAAAGTCGTTGTTTTAAAAACAGGATCAATGGTGGAAGCAATTCGCGCTAGCATTTCTATTCCTGGTGTCTTTACCCCCTTTCAAAGGGAAGATACTTATTTAGTTGATGGCGGCGTTATTAATCCAGTTCCCGTGGATATTGCTAAAGCCATGGGAAGTGATATAGTGATTGCAATCAATCTTAATTATCCTTATTCGCCACCTCCCGAACCCTCAGAAACCAAAGAAGAAGATGAGGAAGTCAAAGCCCAAAATCAAGAGATTTTATCCGCCATTAAAGCCTCAGAAGAATCAGAAGAAACCACAGAGGAAGAAACTCAAGCCACTCGTCTTGAATTTTTACAAAATCTAAAATCGCGCTACGAAACCATGCAAGAAACCCTTGCCGAAAAAGTCAATAATTGGCTTCCCGAAGAAGAAGACGATCAACCCAAAACCCCAAACATATTTGATGTCATTGGCAGTGCCATTAATATTATGGAGCAACAAGTTACCCAAATCAACTTACAAGTCCATGAACCTGAGATTTTGTTACAACCTCATCTCTCACAATATGGTATCTTTGATTTTCATGAAGCAGAGGCGTTAATCCAAGAAGGATATCGCTGTACTGAGGAAGCCTTACCAGAAATTAAAGAAAAACTCTCTAATCACCCCTAAATTATGCATTTTCTAGACTATTTAATTGTTACCCTTTATTTATTGAGTATTATTGTTTTTGGCTTTATTTTGCAACGGAAAGCCGCCCAAGGCATTGATGCTTATTTTTTAGGGAATCGCAATATGCCTTGGTGGGCGTTAGGGGCTTCCGGGATGGCTTCTAATACCGATATTGCAGGAACAATGATTATCACTGCCCTCATTTATGCCCTTGGAGTGAAAGGGTTTTTTATTGAAATTCGAGGCGGCATTGTTCTGATTATGGCTTTTTTTATGATCTTTATGGGCAAGTGGACAAGACGCGCCCAAGTAATGACATTAGCGGAATGGATGCGATTAAGATTTGGGAAAGGAAGAGAAGGGAATATTGCTCGATTAATGAGTGCCATTGCCAATTTAATTATCTCCATTTGGACAATTAGTTATTTTGCGGTTGGGGGTGGAAAATTTTTTGGTCAGCTATTAGGAATTGACGATCGCGCTGCTGCCATTTTTATGATTACCCTTGCCATGATTTACACCGCAGCCAGTGGCTTTTATGGGGTAATTTGGACAGATGTTTTTCAAGGAATTCTGATTTTCTTTGTCATTATTTATATTTGTGTTTTAGCCTTCCAAATGGTGACGCTTCCTGAAACTTTTTCCGTTTCCGTTCCCCTCAGTGGCGGTGAGTTTGAAACCATTTCCACCCGTTTAAGTGATTGGAGCAATTTTTTGCCCCCTGTAACTATGGATTTACCGGGAGAATATTCCGCTTATAATCTTTTTGGGATTACGATATTTTTCTATCTAATGAAAACCAGTATCGAAGGGTTTAGTGGTGCTGGGGGATATATGAGTCAACGATATTTTGCAGCGGGCAGCGATCGCGCAGCAGGGTTACTCTCTCTATTTTGGATTCTTTTACTCTCTTTTCGTTGGCCCCTGGTTACTTCTTTTGCTATTTTAGGCATTCATTATGGATTAAACAATACCGTAATTGCTGATCCCGAATTAGTTTTACCCACCGTCATTGAAGCCTATATTCCCATGGGAATTAAAGGGCTATTAGTGGCTTGTTTTATTGCTGCTGCCATGTCCACGTTTGACTCAATTATTAACTCTAGTGCTGCTTATTGGGTGCGAGATATTTATCAAGCCTATATCAATCGGGAAGCGAACAACCAACAGCTAATTTTTCAAAGTCGGATTGCTTCTGTTGCCGTGGTATTATTAGGCTTATTATTTAGTCTTCCTGTTGCCAATATTAATCAAATTTGGGGATGGATTACCCTTGGTTTTGGTTCCGGGTTATTTATTCCCCTACTCTTAAGATGGTATTGGTGGCGATTTAATGGCTATGGTTTTGCTGTAGGACTACTAGCAGGAATGGCAGCAGCAATTATTAATCAAATTAGTGGTTTTGATGTCCCTGAATATGCTAACTTTTTAATTCCGGCAAGCGCCTCTTTATTAGGATGTTTAATTGGCACCTTTTTAACCTCTCCTACTGAAGAATCTGTTTTAGATAACTTCTATCAAGTCACTCGTCCATTTGGATTTTGGCAACCCATGCGGAATAAACTGTCTTTTCCCGAACAAGCGAAAATCAAACGAGAAAACCGACGAGATATTATAGCAACTTGTATCGCTGTCCCTTGGCAATTAATATTATTTCTAACAGGAATGATGCTATTAACAAAGCAGTGGGAACAGTTTGGGATTTTACTATTTGTCTTAATGTTACTCTCGATCGCGCTTTACTTTACTTGGTTTCAACATTTAGAAAAAGGAGTTAAGCAACCAGCGAAGGATTTCTCTTAAGTTTAATCCCATTCAAACTTAATTAATCGGTTTTATATGAAATCTAAAAAAGTTCCCTACATACCCTTAAGCCCCCTTTCAAAGGGCCGGAGCGAAGTGAGGATTGGGGGGATTGTAGCAAGTATGGGAGAATTACATATTAGCTATTTCCCCACTTTCCAAGGCAGTAGAGGGATAATTTAAAAATCATTTAAGATTACTCTATTTTTACCTGACAA
>CAZTXK010000033.1:0-14562 GCA_964617275.1 uncultured Dactylococcopsis sp.
AGGTAAAGCTAGCTAAACTTGATTTCGGATACTGCATTGGGTTAAGCGTTTAATTTCTCGATCATCTTTTCTAACTCTTTAATTTTCTTCTGATGCCAAAATTGACGCAATTGGCTTTGCTGCTTTTGATAATTACGGGGTTGGACTTGTTCTAGAATATCAATAACATCAAGGGCGCGTTTGAAAGCAAAGGCAGTTTGACGGAAGTTTTCTAAATTATGGGTCGCCGCCACTTCGTAAAGGGGGAAATCATTAATCGCTACCGATTCTAACTTATACCCTTGTTCAATTTCCATGAACTCTCGGAAAATACTTTGACACAGCTGTTGCTTCTGCTGGTTTTTGAGTAAGTCTTCATAAGAAAAATTAAGCGCGTTGAGAAACGTGGCGATCGCGGTAAAGGGGTCACAATAAGAGAGTAAGTTTTCTAAGCGTTGAGGAAGATAAAAGAGATTAATTTGTCTTAAAATCAGTTCCGCAGTTCGGGTTTTTAAGGGTAAAAGATTGCTAGCATCGGATGGTTCCAGAAACGATTGCTGGGGAAATAACAGAGAATGATTTTCCTCTAAAAAGCGTAAATTACTATCTTCTGAGTTAGAAGTCGGTTCACTATCGCGATTTTGCCATAGTTGTTGCAAAAGTTGGCGCGATCGAATCTTTGATTCGGTGCGCATTTCGCGCAATCGCGCCAGGAGATGATCTCGAAAGGATTGATGAGTCATTGGTCATTAGTTATTTGTTATTTGATTACTGGTCACTGGTTTACGAACAACAAACAACCAAGGACAGATGACACCCCCTTTTGCTAAGGGGGCGAATTAGGGTTTTTAGAGATTAAAGATCCCGAAGTAGATTCCCGCCACTAAAAAGTTAACGGCCAAAAGGATAATCGCCCAAATGACACGAAAACGATAGGGGGGTTGTCCAGACTGGGGAACGGGCATTTTATCGGCAGATGTTTTTGCCATGGTTGTTTCTCCTCTTCGTTATTAAAGTAGTTAACTTGTCTTGAATTAAGCCGCCTCGCCTGCATGATAGGAACTCCGCACAAGAGGACCGGATCGAACATGATTGAATCCCATTTCTTGCGCGATCGCGCCGAGGCGATCAAATTCTTCCGGTGTCCAATATTTTTGCACAGAGCGGTGTTCTAGGGAAGGGCGCATATATTGTCCGAGAGTGACGCGATCGCAGTCTATTGCCCGTAAGTCTTGCAAAGTCTCAATGACTTCTTCTTCCGTCTCGCCATGTCCCAACATTAATCCTGATTTGGTAGGGATTTCGGGGTCGATTTCTTTCACAATTCTTAATACTTCCAGCGAGCGATCATATTTTGCCCCTCGGCGCACGGGCCCCTGCAAACGGGGAACTGTCTCCACATTATGGTTATAACAAGCGGGTTTGGCTTTTACCACAGTAGCCACGCGATCGCGCTGTTTTTGTTGAGAATCTTTACCGCCCCAAAAATCAGGCGTTAAAACTTCAATTCCCGTTTTGGGAGAACGTTTCCAAATTGCTTCCATGGTTTTCACAAACCAACTTGCCCCACCGTCTTCGAGGTCATCTCTTGCTACTGAGGTTAACACCGCATACTTCAATCCCAACGCTTCTACTGCCTCGGCAACTTTTTCGGGTTCTTCTGGATCAAGCATCATCGGGGCATGACCTTTATCCACTTGACAAAATGAACAAGCTCTGGTACAAGTAGCCCCCATTAACAAGAACGTGGCAGTCTTCTTACTATAGCATTCTCCCCGATTCGGACAGCGTCCCTCTTCGCAAATCGTATGAATTTGACGCTGTTTAATAATTTGCTGTACTGCTGAGATTTCACTAGCATTACCAATGGGGCGTTTCAGCCAAGAAGGCAACGCCGTAATTTCGGAACGCCATTGTTGTCTTTTTTCACTGTTTACTTTAGAAATATTGACCATTGAATTTGTTATTGATTCTCTGAGCTAATTGAACAATTGCAATCTAAGCACCAACATTTTCTAATTATATCGTACAATTGAAGATGAACCAATAACGAATAACAAATAACCAATAACAAATATTAATTCATTGTTCATTAAGTTGCCAATTATAAGGAAGATAGCGAATAGAAATTGGCTCATTTATTGCTGTTTTTAAATAGGGTTGAATGTAGTCAGCGATCGCGTTAGAATGTTGAAGAAAATCTTGCTCATACCACTTAAAGATTTGACTACAAAATAAAACCTTGGACTGAGAATCAAACCTCACCTTATCGGGATTATTAATAAAACGAACTGCATCCGCCTCAAGTTGATCATAGACTAAATTAGGTTGATAGGCTTCATTGCGTAAAAGCGGGCAGCCAACCGCAGCACAAACTAAGGCAAAATGGATACGAGGTTCTTGCCATTGTTGACGAAGGATTTTATGCTCAATATCATTGAGGCTAACCTGCTGATTGTTCAGTTGATGAACAGGCTGAGAAAAGAAGCGCAAGAATGCTAACCAATTCGGAATCCCGAAAATTTTGGGTAAAATGGACGGAATGGGATATTTTTTCAGAACTTTCTTAATGACAAGGGCATTATAAACATTAATGAGAAAAGAGAGCCCTTCTGCTTCCGTAAGTTCATCAAGCTGTAAATTTGAGACTGTAGTTAACCATTGATCTAATTCCCCTTGGGCTTCTAATTGCCAACGTTGATAATCCACTTGTCCAGATTGGTTAACATATTCTTGGAGTAAATGATCCCAAAGGGAAAAATCAATCATGTCGCGACCTCATATCAAACTTTTAACCCTTCCCTTCAGACAATTAGGATGGACACTGATTAAACAGAAAATCCGTCATAAATTTCCCACTGTTAAACAGCTTAACACAGAAGAATTAGCAACTTGGTTAGAAAAAGAAGCATCAAACCTACAGTTAATTGATACCCGAGATTCCGAAGAATTTACCATGAGTCATCTTCCCCACGCGCAACATATTCCCGATTTAGAAACAGCGCAAGCTAATCTTAATTCCCAGCTGCCGATTATTGCTTATTGTTCAGTGGGATATCGATCTTCTAAACTTGTGGAACAATTACAATCATTAGGCTATCAACAAGTTTGGAATTTAGAAGGTTCAATTTTTCAATGGCATAATGAAGGTCGAACCTTACATCGTAATGGAGAAGAAACTAAACTAATTCATCCCTATAATCGCTTTTGGAAGTGGTTGTTAAAATAGCGAAAATATCAATTATGTTTATTAATAAAGCAAAAATTCCTCCTGTCTTAGATATCTACTTAATTCAACAACTGATTCCCCCCTTTTTATTTGGGGTGGGGGCATTTACCTCAATTGGCATTTCTGTGGGAACGGTTTTTGAGTTAGTAAGACGAATTGCTGAATCAGGCTTACCCTTAACCGTCGCTGCCCGTGTTTTCTTATTAAGTCTGCCAGAATTTATTGTTTTGGCATTTCCGATGGCTACGTTATTAGCCACTTTAATGACTTATAGTCGTTTATCAAGTGATAGTGAAATTATCGCCTTGAGAAGTGTGGGAATCAGTATTTATCGGTTAGTGATTCCTGCTTTAATGATGAGTTTATTAATTACCGGGGTAACATTTGCGTTTAATGAATTACTCGTTCCTGCAGCTAACTATGAAGCAAGAACTACTTTAGAAGAGGCGCTAGGTGGCGAAACTCCTGCATTTCGAGAGCGCAATATTCTTTATACCGATTATGGGAAGGTAGAACAACCTGATGGGAGTCGAGAAGAAGTCTTAAAGCGACTATTTTACGCCGAACAATTTGATGGGCAAGAAATGCAAAAGATAACGGTTATTGAACGCAGTCGTGATAATATTAGTCAAATTATTAATGCTCAATCAGCCACTTGGAATCCTAGTATTAATAAGTGGGATTTTTATAATGGAACCAGTTATGTCATTGCCCCTGATTCTTCTTATAATAATGTAGTTCGGTTTGAACATAAAGCGTTGAATCTACCGAGAACACCGATGGAGTTAACAGAGAAATCCCGCGATTATGGGGAAATGAATATTGCTCAATCTCTAGAACAATTAGAATTGGTGCGGTCAACTGGTGATGAAGAAGAAGTGCAAAAATTAAAAGTAAGAATCCAACAAAAAGGATCATTACCCTTTGTTTGTTTAGTGTTTGGCTTAGTGGGGGCAGCTTTAGGAACCAGTCCGAAAAATACAGGACGCGCCACCAGTTTTGGCATTAGTGTGTTAATTATTTTTGGCTATTATTTACTAGCTTTTATTACGGGGGCAATGGGACAATTAGCATTATTATCCCCCTTTATGGCGGCGTGGATTCCCAATTTTTTAGGGTTTGGGATTGGGGGGTGGTTACTCTTTCGAGCTGCCAATTAGAATAGGAGTGATTGTTTTTGATAAAAATGCCATGAAACTGAAATCTCTTCTATCTGCTTTTTTAATAACTCTCCTTAGTTTTACAACTTTTTTCGCCAATCCAGCCCTAGCTAGTAATTCTGTCCAAGTGGCGAGTATTTTCTCTTTTTCTGGAGAACAACCCGAGAACCTTGGGGTAGAAAATGGGAAGCTAGCCAACTGTCCGCAAACGCCCAATTGTGTCTCTAGTCAGAGTAAGGATATTAATCATAAAGTTGATCCTTTAACCTACAATTCTTCTCCTGAACAAGCCCTAACGGAACTGAAAACGATTCTCCAAGACATTGAGAATGCCGAGATTATTGAGGAAAAGGATAATTATTTATATGCTCAATTTACCAGCAATATTATGGGATTTGTTGATGATGTCGAATTTTATTTAGATCCCCAAGCAGAGATCATTGATGTTCGTTCTGCCTCCCGAATCGGAGAATCAGACTTAGGGGCAAATCGTCGTCGGGTTGAGCGTATTCGGGAACAATTTTCTTAAGTGCTTATTCGGTGAAAATGCGGGGGAGACGGTGTTTAAAGCCGCATAAAATCTCCCAAGAAATGGTTCCCAATTCCTGCGCCCAATCATCAGCAGTGATGGTGTCTTCCCCTTGCTTTCCGATTAGGGTGACAATGTCTCCAGGTTGAACGGATTCACAGTTGGAGATATCTAACATGAGTTGATCCATGGTAATTGCGCCGATTTGGGGGACTTTTTTTCCGTGTAATAAGACTTCGAGACGGTTTGATAAGTTACGGGGAACGCCATCAGCATAGCCAATTCCCACTACGGCGATGGGAGTGGGTTGTTGCGTTACAAATTGATGGCCATAACTAACGCCTGCATTGGCGGGAAGCTCTTTAATTTGCGTGATCCGAGCTTTTACTTCTAAAACGGGTTGCAAGGGAGAAATTGAGGCTAAATGGGGGGAAGGAGATAAGCCATATAGGGCTAACCCCACCCGCACTAAGTCATAGTGACAACTGGAATCGCGAAGGGTGGCGGCGGAGTTGGCAAGGTGGAGACAGGGAGGAGTGAAGCCGATGGATTTTTTTAACTGCGCGATCGCGCTTTCAAATCGTTGTTGTTGCACCGCCATAAAGGTATCATTGTTTTCATCTGCCGTAGCTAAATGAGAATAGACACTTTTAATCTCTAATTCTGGAAATTCCTGCACACAACGAACAAAGGAAACCGCATCTTCCCACAATACCCCTAAACGAGACATCCCCGTGTCTAATTTCAGATGCACGGATAAGGTGGTGTCTAATGTCTGTAACGTTTCCCCAAAAAGCCGGGCTTGTTGCGCTGAACATAAAGTGGGTTCTAAATTCCATGTGACTAGGGCTTGAATTTCTTCCACGGTATTAATCGCCCCTAAAATGAGAATCGGAGCCTTAATTTGAGCTTGTCGCAACTCAATTCCCTCTTGTAGCGTTGCCACCGCTAGCGCCTCTCCCCCGACTTGTAAAACGGTTTTAGCAACCTTCACCACCCCATGTCCATAGGCATCAGCTTTTACCACTGCCATCAGGCTTGTCTGGGGAGAAAGATGCTGTTTAATGGCGTTGACATTTTGCCGCAAAGCGGTTTCATTAATTTCAATCCAAGCCCGTTGGGTGGCGTGACTGGTTTCATACGTCGGGATGGGTTGAGCGGTTTTTAATGTCGTTTCTAAATCTAGATCGGTGTATCGACTCAAGACCATGCCTCACTCCTCACTCACAACATAATATCTAAATCTGGTCTTAACCATACCTTACTTATGTTATATTTGTCTTAGCATGAGGACGGCAAGAGAGCCGTTCGTTTAAAATTAATACAAAGTCGCAGATTACATCTTCCTAAACGGAAGTTGCCCCCTGCGACCGTTGGTTAAGTTAACATCAAAGTTTAATTAATTATGGCACAGCGGACTTGGTTAGGCGATATTCTCAAACCCCTAAACTCTGAATACGGAAAAGTTGCTCCCGGTTGGGGAACAACTCCTGTGATGGCAGTTTTCATGGGGCTATTTTTTGTCTTTTTACTGATTATTTTACAGATTTACAACTCTTCTCTGTTAATTGAAGGATTCCAAGTCGATTGGAAAAGTATTACTC
The DNA here is from genome assembly GCA_964617275.1 of uncultured Dactylococcopsis sp. Taxonomy (GTDB): domain Bacteria; phylum Cyanobacteriota; class Cyanobacteriia; order Cyanobacteriales; family Rubidibacteraceae; genus Halothece. The sequence goes on from CAZTXK010000033.1 coordinate 6,502, forward strand.
AGTAATTAACTAGACAAACCTTTAGATTCAAACCCGGAGCGCCGGGTTTATTTTTTATTTGCGGGCGATCACCCAAATCGCATGGATTAAGCCGGGAAAGTATCCCAACAGAGTTAGTACGATATTGATCCAAAAATCAATGCCAATCCCCACTTGGAAAAATACCCCTAACGGTGGAATAATTACTGATAAAATAATTCTGATTAAATCTGCCATGATTATTACCTCCAAAAATGACTCACGCTAGATATATTAGCTTAGTTTGTCATCCAGCGAATATTACTCCTGTTGCGATTGTCGTCCAAGTTCATAAACCCCACATGCCATACAGGCTAAAATTCCCATGCTAATTGCCCAACTACGTCCGAGAGTTGCTTCCACCCCATAATTGCAAAGGATACCGATTCCCAGAAAGGGGAAGATCGTGAAAATTGAGGCATAAAAGGCGTTTTGAGACTCTCGGGCTTCGCGAGTGCGTTCAAATTCCTCTACCGAAAAATACAGCGATCGCTCGGCAAAATCAAACCAGCGCATTAACTGTGTCATTAGCCAATCCCGCACGGAAGAGAGACTCAAATACAGAGCAAACGCCCAGAGAGTAATCCCTGCAATCGTGGTGGTATCTATATTAATTCGGGGGAGGAGTTCAAGCATGATGAAAAGATTTTTTCTGTAAAATAATGTTGTATCATTTCACGAATTTTAACAAAATTTTTTAGGTCGTGGGTTGCCCAAGGCTTGCTGAATTAACTTGCTATAACAAATAACGTCCTGAGCACTTCGACGATCTCAGTGTTCCACCTGTCGAAGGATAACAAATAACGAATAACGAATAACAAATAACGAATAACAAACTTCACCGACAATTGGACTTTTTCAGCAAGCCCTACCTAGTGAGTTGTTTTTCTAAACATTTTAAGAGGTTTCCCATAGACTGAGGACGACCCAATACAATTTCGGTGGCGATTTCTTGGAGAAGATCATGGAGAGGGGGAGATTGTTCTAATTGTTGGGATGAGGTGAGGGCGATAATAGGTAATTTTTTTATCTCACTTAGCTGTTTTAATCGTTCCATCATTTCTGAGGAAGGTTCCACCCCTTCTAAGTCTAGGAAAATCAAATCTGTTACGTCTTGCTGAATTTGATGATAAATTTCTGTCCATGAGGCGGATAGGAAACTACGATAGCCTGCGGTATTTAAGTATTGAATAAATGCTTTTAGCCATTCTGACTCATTGGCAACTGCGGTATTAAGTTCTTTGCCATCAACCACTACAATATGGGGAATGGGATGGCTATGGGAGGGATTAATCCCAGCGGCGAATTGCAGCACTGACCACAGGGTTTGTGAGGAGTCACTGGGGTTAAGGTCTAAACAGGGATAGACGGAAAGATTGCCCACTTGATGGGCTAGTTGGGCGGTTTCGGTGTTGAGACAAACGACTGGAAGATGAGGGATGGTGTCTTGTTCGCTAATTTCAGTGATAAAAGATTGGGGAATATTCTCCCCTGTGAGGAGTAAAACATCAGGATGCCAAATTCGTTGTAAGAGTTCCGCTTGTTCGGGATCATCGGCTTCTAGAATGCGATAGTTGATGTTTTTAAGGTTTTGAGGCGGCAGGTTTAAGATTTCTGTCACAGGGTCTCGTTTTAGGGGGATGTTGGCTTGGCTATAGTGCAGTCGTAAAACCGTTAAATACTTGCGATACAGCGATCGCGGCGCGGCACAAGCTAAAAGGGCATCTTGCAGGCGATTGGTTTCCACAGGTAAGGTGAGAAAAGCATCAGCACCATTACTCAGGGCTTGTTCTTTTTCCCCGCGAGTGGCGGTGAGAATAATGGGAATATGGCAGCTATTGGGATGAGATTTGAGGAGAGTGAGAACATCCCAACCCGAGAGGAGGGGTAAAACGGGATTCAGTAAGATGGTACAGGGTTGGAAGGTACGGGCTTTGACGAGGGCTTCTGTCCCCGATCGCGCGATCGCGACCCGATACCCTAATTCCCGCAATTTTTGCGTCAGATTATTCACATATCGCGGCACGGCTTCCACCACTAAAACTAATTTTTTCACGGCGCGATCCGACCCAGTTTGGGCATTTAAGGATTTTTGCGCTGGGGTGGGTGGGAGTAGCAAGGTAAACTGCGATCCCTGACCACTTTCAGAAATAAAAGACACATCGCCGCCGTGGGCGTGGGCTAACCGTTGCGTTAACACTAATCCTAACCCTGTTCCCGAAAATTGCCGCGTCATGGGGTCTTCCAGTTGTTGAAATTTTTGAAAAATGAGATGCTGGGATTCTTCAGGAATGCCAATCCCAGTATCCCACACTTTAAACGCAATCCAACCATCCCATTGATTCACTTCTAGCCCAATTTCCCCTTCTTCTGCGGTAAATTTGCGAGCATTGGAGAGTAAATGCACCAGCATCTGTCGTAAGCGCAACTCATCAGCAACAATGGTCTCTAATCCTGATTCAATATGGAAAGTAAACTGGGCTTGTGAATTGGGGGTTTGCTGTTGGGCTTGGTCATAAGCGCGATCGCAGACTGTTTTTAACTCCACCGTTTCGGGATGTAATTGTAACTGTCCCGTTTCCAAGCGGGCTAAATCCAATAAATCATTCACCAAATTCATCAACTGGCGACCACTTTGATAAACTTGATTCACATAGCGTTGTTGCCGTTCATTTAACTCCCCAATACTGTTCTGATTTAATAAATTGGACAACCCCACAATGGCAGTGAGAGGGCTTTTCAACTCATGAGTGATACAAGCCAAAAATTCATCCTTAAGCCGATTTAACTGCACTAAATCAGCATTTTTTGCCGCTAACTCCTTACATAATTGCCGTTGTTCCGAAATATCGGTGGCTAACACTAAAAATAAACTCCCTAAGGCAGTATCAGGGAGATTGAGGGTAATAAATTGCCATACCCCTGAAGTTTTAGCTTTCATCCTTTCCGTGGCGGTTCCTGATAAGGGAAATAAGGGACAGTTTTTGCTTTCCTCTTCCTGTACTCTCGAACCTTGAGAAATAATATTACACCACTGTTTTTCGCTTTCCTGTTTCGGATCAACCGCTAATAAGCAACAGTTTTCCCCATGGGAACAAATTTTTTCTCGCCAATGGGCATTTTGATGAATAGGCTTCCCTTGTTCTGTCTCCAGCATCAAGGGGAGGGGAAGTTTCTCCAAAAAGTCTAATAACGGAGTAATTTGTTCTTGGGAGGGCGTTTTCAGGGTTTTTTCCCTAAGAAGCAACTGTAAAATCGTCTCGGTGTCTAGTTCACCCTTTAATTTTCCCCTGTCATCTACTACGAGAATTTTCTCCTCCCTATTCCCATTTTCCAGATAAGGAAGCAATGTGTTTAACTGAGACTGTTCAGAAACGGTCGTTACAGAAGATAATAAGCGATGGGAGTAGGGCTGATCCTCTTGGTAACGCCAAGCGGTTAACGCTGAGATCAAGCCTAGAGGGTGCTGGGCTTCATTAACGACAACCATAAAATTGCTGTCGTATTTTTGACAAAACTGAAGGATGGTGTCTAGGTTTTCAGGAGACTGACAATGAGGAATAAACTTGATAAATTGCTTGAGAGTCGGATCATAATCTGACATGAGATGCTTCGCCCAATTATTCTCTGCGATTTTCTCAGAAGTGGAAAAGTTTGAACTCGCTGCTGTTTGATCCTCCTTTTGTTTCCTTAAAATGTTAAATTTTTATAAAGGGCTGTTCCAAGCACGATGGATGATTTTTGATCAGTCTGTCTTAATTGTTCAGCTTTTAGCGCGTTCTTTAGTAATTCTTTTAATTTCACATTGTCTGCTCAACTGTATCTTTGTCTATTGACCACTCGTAATGATATCGTAAAGCCTCTAGAAGAGATTTTAAGCGAAGATCACTATCATCTTCAGGTGTTTAACTCCTCTGATACGCTTTTAGGATATCTTTTGGATCAAAGACAGCACATCGACTGCTTAATTTTGCACCAAGAGCCAACCTTTAAGGGGTTACTAAATGAGTTGCAAACTGAGGGCAACCTCCTGCCAACGGTAATGCTGCTAGAAGCAAACGGAAACAACTGTGACCTAGTCTATCATCCTGCTCAAGTGGAGATTTCGACAGAAAAACTATCAGACATTCCTAGCGCGATCGAGCGTGCCATAACGGATTTCCTAAAACTGACTCCCAACTCAACCCCACAATTGAACGTAGAAGAGTTTAATCAATTTTTAACAATTAAGCAACATCGTTTAACAGACAAACTACAAGAGCGATTAGGATATAAAGGAGTGTATTATAAACGGAATCCGCAAGATTTTTTTCGCAATCTCGACTCATCTCAAAAAGATCAGTTACTACAGGAATTAACTGAAGAATACCGCCTCATCCTTTTAGAGTATTTTAATTCTGCTAATGATGTCAATAGCCGAATTGATAAATTTGCAACTCAGGCTTTTTTCGCTGACCTTTCCGTTTCCACCATCATGGAAATTCACATGGATTTAATGGATCAGTTTTCTCAACAATTAAAGCTCGAAGGTCGCAGTGATGAAATTCTTTTAGATTATCGTTTAACCCTAATTGATATTGTTGCTCACTTATGCGAAATGTATCGCCGTTCTGTCCCCACCCAAAAACTACAATAAATGATGATATTAAGTTATAATTAAATCAATACTTGTATTTTTTCTTTCTAATTTTCTTCATTCTGTTTATATGACTCAATCTTCTAAAAGAACCTATGTCCTAAAACTTTATGTCGCTGGTAATACCCCAGAATCAGTCCGCGCTCTCAATACCTTAAAAGCGATACTGGAAAAAGATTTCCAAGGGGTTTATGCGCTTAAGGTGATTGATGTTCTCAAAAACCCACAACTCGCCGAAGAAGATAAAATTTTAGCCACCCCAACCCTAGCCAAAGTTTTACCGCCACCCGTCAGAAAAATTATTGGCGATCTTTCAGATCGAGAAAAAGTCTTGATTGGTTTAGATTTATTATATGAAGAAATTGGCAACGATCAAGAAGAAGACTTCCCAGAATAGCAATTTTTTGCTAATAAAATAAGACGTAATTGATAGCCTCGTAATTATAATGACTCAGTTAGAAAATCAGGAACAAAACCCAACCAATAAAACCAAACAGAGTATTCAGAAAATCCGCACCATGGTGGAAGGCTTTGATGAAATTAGTCATGGTGGAATTCCCATTGGTCGCACGACTTTAGTCAGCGGAACATCTGGAACCGGAAAAACACTGCTTGCCATTCAATTTTTATATAATGGCATTAAAGAATTTGATGAACCAGGGGTTTTTGTTACCTTTGAAGAATCCCCAGCAGATATTATTATTAATGCCAATAGTTTTGGTTGGGATTTACAGGGCTTAATTGATGAAGGAAAATTATTTATTCTTGATGCGTCTCCTGATCCTGAAGGTCAAGAAGTCGTGGGAAATTTTGATTTATCGGCACTAATTGAGCGCATTCAATACGCGATTCGGAAATATAAAGCGAAACGAGTTTCCATTGATTCAGTAACAGCAGTTTTCCAACAATATGAAGGTCAGGGATTAATTCGCCGCGAAATTTTCCGACTGGCAGCACGCTTAAAACAAGTCGGCGTAACTTCTATTATGACCACAGAACGGGAACAGGAATATGGTGCTGTGGCAAGATTTGGAGTAGAAGAATTTGTGTCTGATAATGTTGTCATTGTTCGCAATGTTTTAGAAGGAGAACGTCGCCGCCGCACCATCGAAATTCTGAAATTGCGGGGAACCACTCACATGAAAGGGGAGTATCCTTTTACCATTAATAAAGATGGAATTAATATCTTCCCCTTAGGCGCAATGCGTCTCACCCAACGGTCATCTAATGAACGGGTTTCTTCTGGAATTGCTACCCTTGATGGAATGTGTGGCGGTGGTTTCTTTAAAGATTCGATTATTCTCGCCACAGGCGCAACTGGAACTGGAAAAACACTGTTAGTGAGTAAGTTTTTAGAGGAAGGCTGTTTACGAGGCGAACGAGTAATCTTATTTGCTTATGAAGAATCTCGCGCCCAGTTATCCCGTAATGCTTATTCTTGGGGAATTGATTTTGAAGAGTTAGAAGAAAAGGGATTATTAAAGTTACTTTGTACCTATCCTGAATCAGCAGGGTTAGAAGATCATTTACAGGCGATTAAATCAGAAATTGAAGAATTTAAACCCTCAAGAATTGCTATTGATTCGCTTTCGGCATTAGCAAGAGGGGTAACCGAAAATGCGTTTCGACAGTTCGTGATTGGGGTTACGGGTTACGCCAAGCAAGAAGAAATTACAGGCTTTTTTACCAATACAACGGATCAGTTTCTGGGATCGCATTCCATTACAGATTCCCATATTTCTACCATTACCGATACCATTATTATGCTTCAATATGTAGAAATTCGAGGGGAAATGTCGCGGGCGATTAATGTGTTTAAGATGCGCGGTTCTGGACATGATAAAGGGATTCGCGAGTATATTATTGACGAAGATGGCCCCGAGATTAAAGCCTCTTTCCGTAATTATGAACGGATTATTAGTGGCGCACCGAGTCGGATTTCGTCTGATGAGAAATCGGAATTATCTCGAATTGTCGAAGGGGTAAGAGGAAAATCGGAAGAAGATGCTTAGTTATTTACGAGGAACTGTTATACAGGTAGTACGGGATACGGGAAGTCGGGTAAAACTGATTTTAGAGGTGAATCAGGTGGGATATGAGGTGCAAATTCCTTCTCGGTTGGGGCGAAAGTTAGAGGAGGAAAATTCAGAGTTAGTCCAAATTTTTACCGATCAACAACTTCGCGAGGATCATCTGATTTTATATGGGTTTGAAAGTGGCGCGGAACGAGATTTATTTCGGAAATTAATTGCTGTCAATGGAGTAGGAAGTCAGATGGCGATCGCGCTGATTGATACTGTAGGCTTACCCGAATTAGTAGAAGCCATTGTCACGGAAAATACGCAGTTATTATCAAAAACCCCCGGGGTAGGAAAGAAAACTGCCGAACGCATTGCTTTAGAATTAAAAACCAAACTTGCCCAATGGCATACAGAATCGGGATTAGTGAAAAAAGGGGATGAAAGCCTTGCGCCTAAGCCGGAAGTTCGGGAAGATGTGGAGATGACGTTATTGGCGTTAGGCTATTCTAAGGAAGAGATTGAACAGTCTTTGTCGGTAATTAGTCAAGATTCCCTACTAGCCAAAAATCCCAACCCCGAGGAATGGATTCGCAGCGCGATCGCGTGGTTAAGTCAGTAATACCGTTTTGGAAAAGTCAACCCCTTTGAAAAGGGGGAAAAGAAAATCGGAATGTAGCGCTAATTGTTCAAAATGGAAGTAACAGAATAGTGACACAGTTAACACAACAAACTTATACCCCCACCGAGTACCTCGAATTTGAGGCAGAAGCAGAAACTCGCCATGAATTTATCAATGGAGAAATTATACCTATGGCAGGGGGAACGACAAACCATAATGAATTAGTAACGAATTTATGTGTGTTGCTAAAACCGAGTTTAAGACAACAAGGAAAACGACTTTACTCGGAAAATGTACGGTTATGGATTGCGTCTGCCAATGTGTTTACCTATCCTGATGTGATGATTTTGGAAGGTGAACCAGCGTATTATGGCGAGAGTCAAACCACTGTCACGAATCCAGTGGTGATTTTTGAGGTTTTATCGGATTCCACCCGAGATTATGATCAGGGACGGAAATTTAATTTCTACCGCAGTTTAGAAACGTTACAGGAATATGTCTTAGTTGATCAAGAGACAACCGCAGTCATGATTTATCGGCGGAGTACAAATAAGGATTGGCATTTAAGTATTTTAGACGAGGCAACTGAGGTAGTAAAGTTAGAATCGGTAGGGGTGGAACTCTCCCTAGCCGCAATTTATGAGGGAGTTAATTCGTAGCGTTTCATGGAAGCGGCGGAAAGTTCGATTTTTAATTACTTGAAACCCTTGTCGTTTTTGTAGTTTAACGATGGTGGCGCGATCGCGCTTCACCTTAAATTATAAAGT
>CAZTXK010000034.1:0-1566 GCA_964617275.1 uncultured Dactylococcopsis sp.
AACTGGTAACTGATTACTGGTCACTGGTCACTTTATTCTGTTCCTGAGAGGCTAAAAACTCCTTCATAACCGCTATTTGGGCAGGATCGGGGCTGGCATAAGGATGTCTCTCCTTCACTGTGGCAAGGGCTTGTTCAAGGGAAAGTCCTTCTATTTGCGTTAGATGTAACGCACAAACGGAGGGAGAACGCCCCACTCCTGCTAAACAATGAACATAGATGCTATGGTTTTTTTTGTGCCAACGGGCTAAGATATTACACGCTTGTTGGAAATGCTCAACTTCAGGGATGCCTCCTGTTGCACCATCAGGAATAGCAACATTCTTCCAGACAAAACGGTGATAAATTTCTTTGGGAACTTTCACTTCCCGAGGTTCAGTTAAGCATAAGATTGAGGTAATTCCAACTCGGCTTAAATAAGTAATTTCTTGATCTAATTTGGGGAAAGAGCCAACAGCGAGACGATTGGGAATAATCCAAGAAAAACGATTAGACATTATAAGAATGAAGTGGCTACACCTATTTATGTTAGCAATGTTAAGTCTAGCTTATGACTGCAACTGTGAAAATGATGGGAAAGCAGTCTTGGTAATTTCCAGTAAAGTTACCTCCCACACTAAACGGGGTTGTACGTAGTTATTAAGACGTTTGCGAGCTTTTTCTAAATTTTCTAATTTGATTTTAATATCAATAGCAACTTGATGAGATAGGGCTTGTTTCCAATATAATTGTTGTAAGTAATCAATTAACCAGAGTTGTGTGGAAAATTCAAGATTACTGGTAATTTCTTTAGCTAAATTAAGGGATAAAGTGACGTTGTCTAAAAAAGATTGTTCCTCAAACTTTATCAAATTTTCTAATTGTTTTAATAAGTCAGAAGAGATACTTTTTAAGTGCTGATTCGCAATAATCGCTTCTCCGGGACTTCCCTGCGCGATCGCGCATAAGGTTTCTTGCTCTATAATGTCACTATGTTCTGTTTGTGCTAAGACTTGTTTTAATTCAGCAGTGGCTAATCGGGAAAAGGGAATCCGCTGACAGCGAGAAACAAGAGTGGGTAATAGGGCATCTGGACTAGGGGCAATTAAAATAATGGTGGCGCGTCCCGGTTCTTCTAGGGTTTTGAGAAGGGCATTAGCGGCGGCTTCTGCCATGGTATGGGCGGCTTGAATAATGACCACCGCACGCGGGGCTTCTAAGGGCGGACGGGATAAAAATTGGCTAATCTCGCGAATTTGTTCCACGCGAATTTGAGGAGATCCTTTCCGTTTTAATCCCGCTTCCTCGGCTTCGGCTTCTGTGTAGCGTTTCCCCTGATGCAGATAGGTGGGTTCAACGGTGAGTAAGTCGGGATGGTTTTGCGTTTCAACTTTTTGACGGACTAGGGATGGATTTTGTTCCCCTTGTAATAGTAGAATACTAAACGCGATCGCGCCTAAATAACGCCCGACTCCCGGGGGGCCACTAAATAAATAAGCAGGGGCAATATGCTGCGTTTTTACCGCACTGGTTAAGAGTTCTACTGCTTGTTCCTGACCAATTAATTGCGAGAAAGCTGTCATTTTTT
>CAZTXK010000034.1:1666-3176 GCA_964617275.1 uncultured Dactylococcopsis sp.
ATGGAAGTAACGCCCACTAAAATTCCTGATGTTCTTATTTTAACGCCGAGAGTCTTTGGTGATGAACGGGGTTTCTTTATGGAAAGTTTTAATGACAAAACCTTTGCGGAAAACACAGGGGTTCAGGTTAACTTTGTCCAAGACAATCACTCGCGATCGCGCCAAAATGTTCTCCGAGGATTACATTACCAAATCAAACAACCTCAAGGCAAATTAGTTCGTGCCATTGTTGGGGAAATTCTTGATGTCGCTGTTGATATTCGTCGTCATTCTCCCACCTTTGGTCAATGGGTAAGTTGTCGTCTAAGTGCGGCAAACAAAAAACAATTATGGGTTCCGACTGGCTTTGCCCATGGCTTTTATGTTACCTCTGAATTTGCCGAAGTTTTATATAAAACCACTGATTATTATGCCCCAGAACAAGAACGATGTATCATTTGGCATGATCCTGATCTAGGAATTAATTGGGAAAATGAAACTACCCCCATTGTCTCATCAAAAGACCAAGCCGGAAAACCCTTAAAAGAAGCCGATTTATATGACTAAAATTCTTTTAACAGGAAAAAATGGACAACTCGGTCAAGAATTACAGCCCTTATTAACTGCAATGGGAGATGTAATTTCTCTAGGAAGAGATGACTTAGACTTAACGAATACCGATCAAATTAGCAACTGTCTGCAACAATATCAACCTGATTTAATTATCAATGCTGCCGCTTATACTGCCGTTGACAAAGCCGAAAGTGAACCTAAAACTGCCCAAGCCATTAATGGAACGGCTCCCAAACTTATGGCAAAATGGGCAAATGAATTTGGGGCGAGACTCTTCCACTTCTCCACAGATTATGTTTTTGACGGGACAAATAATAAACCTTATCGGGAAAAAGATACCCCTCATCCTTTAGGCGTTTATGGGGAATCGAAATTAGCGGGAGAAGAAGCAATAAAAGCAAATTGTCAGGATTATATTATTTTCAGAACAGCTTGGGTTTACGGCGTTTATGGGAAAGGCAATTTTGTTAAAACCATGTTACGTCTTGGCAAGGAAAGAGAAGAATTAAACGTCGTTTCTGATCAAATTGGAACACCCACTTGGACTTATAATATTGCTCAAGCTAGTGTGGAATTAATCTCTAAATTATCAGCTTCTCCCATCCAAGAAATCTATCACTTTACCAATAGTGGGGTAGCGAGTTGGTATGATTTTGCAATTGCTATTTTCGAGGAAGCAAAAGCATTACAATTCCCCTTAAAAATTAACCGCATCTCTCCCATTCCCACCACAGAATATCCCACTCCTGCAAAACGTCCGCCCTATTCTGTTTTATCTGGAGAAAAAATTGCTAAAATTCTTTCAAAGTCCCCTCCCCAATGGCGAGTGAGTTTAAGAGCGATGTTAAAGCAATTACAGAATTAGGATTTGCTGAAAAAGTCCAATTGTCGGTTTGGCAAGGCAATAGTGGGCATTGCCCACCCTACTACTTTGTTGTTTGTCCTTTGTAAAACAGTG
>CAZTXK010000034.1:3276-6564 GCA_964617275.1 uncultured Dactylococcopsis sp.
AATGATGAGTACGGGCGAACGGCCGTTCGCCCCTACCAATGCTGAAATCCTTGACTTAAATCGAGATTAGATTCTGATAACTTTACGTCGGTTTCTGTGGTAATTTCGCCAATAATTCTTGCAGAATTTCCAAATTTTTGTTGTAATTGTTCAGCAAACGGACGCGGCAGGGTTAACACCAACTCAAAATCTTCTCCCCCGTATAATGTCCAATTTAAAGCCTGTTCTGGAGATAGCCATCGTAACAATTCATCAGGAATAGGAAGACTCTCGCGACTAATTTTTGCCCCCACGCCACTAGCATGACAAATTTGTAAAATAGCATCGGCTAACCCATCACTGCTATCCATTCCCCCTACACGAAACTCAGGTAATATTTCCTTGAGTAAAGGAGAAACATCTAACCGCGGTTGCGGACGTTGATGAGTTCGGATTAATTTTTGCCCATCCACTGGGCTTAATTCTTGTTGGCGTTCGGGATGCAATAATAACTCTAACCCCGCACGAGAAGCCCCATGCTGTCCTGTCACTAAAATAACATCCCCAACTCTCGCATCTTGACGACGAATAACAGCTTGCGGTGAGACTTTTCCCACAGCAGTAATCGAAAGGGTAATCAGCGAAGATCGCGTGACATCTCCTCCCCATAACACAGTGTCATACTGTTTTAAGCACTCACTCAAGCCCTGATAAAGGCGTTCTACCCAAGTAACAGCTAACTCCCCAGGCAGGGTTAATCCCACCGTAATCCCACAAGGAGAAGCCCCCATCGCGGCTAAATCCGATAAGTTCGCCGCCACCGCCCGCCAGCCAGCATCTTCTGGAGAAGTGGTATAAACATCGGGCTTTGCGATGCCATCACTAAAATGAACCCCATCCACCAAAACATCAGTGGTGATAACAAGGGAATGATCACGACTGAAATTAACCACAGCAGCATCATCCCCCACAATCGAAGCAGGACAAAAAGCCTTGAGTTGGGCTAAGAGTCCTTGTTCTCCGATATCAGCAACCGTAAGATTAGCTTCTGGCTTCATGATTGGGGCGTTCTAGATTGTCTAACCCATCAATGACCTTTGCTGAGATAACTTTGTCTCCTTCCTCAATATCGGCAAGAATTTCATCTCCTTCTACGGCATAACCAAATATGGCATAACGTCCGTCCATAAAGTTAAATCCGGGGGGCGTTAATTCCGAGTCAAATTTGAAGAAAAAGAATTGGGAAGAGCCGCCATTGGGATCACTGCTCGGACGCGCGATCGCGACTGCCCCATTTGCTGAAAAAGGCAACACAGGTTGATCTTGATACCGTCCAATTTCTTCAAGAGTTGCCCCATAAACGGGTTTTTCATCTCCCTCGACTAACACTTCTAACGGAATGGTTCGATATTCTCCGGTTTCGGGATTAACAAAGCCTTCTTCCGGTCCAGGGGGATCACCTGTTTGAACAGCAAAATCATTAACGCGATTAAATTCTAAACCGTCATAAAAGCCGCGATCGACTAAATCAACAAAGTTTCCGGCACTAATGGGCGCACTATAACCATCCACCACAACGGTTAAATTCCCTTGATTAGTTTCTACTTCCACTCGCGCTCGTCCTTTTAATTTTGGCAAGTCTGCGTATTCTTCAGGAATGGAAAAAGGAAACTCTTCGACAAATAACGCCTCAAAATCATCAAGAGTTTGCAACAAATTACGGCGCGTTAGCCAAACCTGTTCCACATCCTGCTTATCGACTACCTCTCGCAACTCATTAAGTTGTTCTTTAATCTCAGGGATGAGGGCTTTGGCTTTCTCCCGATTTTCTTCAGGAACCCCTGCTAGTAACTGATCCGTTTTAGAATTAATCACCCGACTGGCAGCTTTCACATCGCCATTAATTTTTCCCCAACGCTTTCCTCGTAGTTGGAAGGCAATATCTTCAATACTGCTTTGTAACTTTCGCGCTTGATAGTTATCAAAGGGTAAAGAGTAGCGCAAAAGGGCAGTGGGGTCGGTAATGGCTTCTCCTTGGGGTAGAATACTCTCTCTAGCGGGTTCCTTGTTTTCTTCTTCCGATCCCCCGCCAAAGTTCCACCATGCGCCACTCAGTCCTACCGATAGACTAATTAGCAATACAGTAATAATTGTGCCTTTTAGCACAGAACGTAATGGTTTGAGCCATTTAAATGGTTTAAGCATACTAAATTTAGGATAATAAGAGCACCTAAACTTTAATGTACACGCTTGCCACTGTTTACATCAAACCAATGGAGGGAATTGGGAGGAAGGGCTAATGCCACTTGGTCACTTTCCCAAGTTTGATCCGCAGGCACTAAACTTCGCAGTTCCTTATCTTCTGAGCCTTCCACAGCAACAGTTAAAAGTTGTTCCTTTCCTAAGTCCTCTACTAAGATTACTTTTCCTTTTACCACTTGCTGATCCCCTTCTGTGGCTAAACGGACATCTTCGGGACGAATGCCCAGCACAACTTGCGAGGGAATATTCTCCAAAGGGGGAAGATTAATCCCAAACTCCCCTAACATGGCTTGTTTTTCCTGACAATTCAAGGTCATTAGGTTCATTTGCGGGCTACCGATAAAGCCAGCAACAAACGTATTTGCAGGGTAATTATAAATTTGGTGCGGGGTATCTAGTTGTTGTAAAACCCCATCATTGAGTAACGCAATGCGCGTGGAAAGCGTCATCGCCTCAGTTTGGTCGTGAGTCACATAGACTACAGGCTTATTCTGAGACTTAAAAATCTGTTTCAGTTGCGACCTGACTTGTTCCCGTAATAAAGCATCTAAGTTACTCAGGGGTTCATCTAATAAAAAGACTTCCGGTTCTCGTACTAACGCCCTTGCAACTGCTACCCGTTGTCGCTGTCCACCAGATAGTTGCCCTGGTTTACGGTCGAGAAGGGCTTGATCTAAGTCTAGCTTTTGCACTACCTCACTAATGCGTTTTTGAATTTCTTCCTTGGGAGTTTTCCGAATTTTTAGCGGCGAGGCAATATTTTCAGCAACCGTCATGTGAGGATAAAGGGCATAACTTTGGAAAACCATGGCAACATTGCGGTTACCCGGCGGAACATTATTAACCGATTGACCATTAATCATGACATTGCCCTTTGTCGGTTCTTCTAAACCAGCAATCATCCGTAACGTGGTTGATTTTCCACAGCCAGAGGGGCCAACAAAGGTTAAAAATTCCCCATCCTCTACATCGACAGATAAGTCTTGAATGGGAATTGTTTTCGGATTGTATTCTTTGCGAAGATTTTTGAGTTGTAGTTTTGCCATA
>CAZTXK010000034.1:6664-14144 GCA_964617275.1 uncultured Dactylococcopsis sp.
TGGAAGAATAGCACTAATAAAACTAAGGGAATTGTACCGGCAACCGTCGCGGCAGCAATGGGGCCATAAGGAATTTCAAAAATTGCTGTACCACCAATTTCTGCTGTGCCTACAGGAATAGTTTTCATGACATCGCGACTGATAAAGGTTAGAGCAAAAATAAACTCATTCCATGCAAAAATAAAGGCAAGAATCCCTGTAGTTACTAAGGCTGGAATCGTCATTGGTAAGACAATTCGCAGTAACATTTGTACCGTATTATAACCATCAATTTTAGCCGAATCCTCTAGGTCTTTTGGTAACTGTTGGAAAAAACTTCTTAAAACTAAGATGGTTAACGGTAAATTCTTACCAGCATAGGGAATAATTAGGGCTAAATAGTTATTACCGAGTCCTAATGCTCGCACGACTTCAAATAATCCGAGAAAGAGTAAAACATAGGGAAAAAGGGTTACGACTAAGATAATAACTACCAGTAGTCGTTGTCCGGGGATATTTAAACGGGCTAAGGCATAAGCCGCCGGTGCGCCAGTGGCTAGGGCAATTAATGTCGAAACAGTCGCAACCAATAAACTATTAAAAATATAGAGGAGAAACGGGCGACGATCAAATAAATTGACGTAATGTTCAAAGGTCAGTTGGTCAAAACTGGGAAAATAAACGTTGGGAATGCTTGTAATGGCTTCGTTGACTTTAAAGGAAGTTAAAAGTTGCCACATTGCTGGCGCTAGACAAAAGAGAACCACAAAAATAATGCCGATCCCTAACGCAATTTTTTTCTGAGGAATTACTGATTTAGATGGTTTGGGAGTTGTTTTTTCCGATCGCGCAACTGCCATATTTACTGTTCTCCTGTAACATTAACTTGCATCCGGGATAAGAGCCAGCCAACAAAAGCAACCACTAAAATTAAAATTAAAAACGTAATCACAATTAAGGCTGCGCCATAGCCAAAGTCAAGATAGCGCATCACGGTGTCATAAATATAAATGGAGACCGTTTCGGTTGATCCCGCCGGCCCCCCACCGGTCATCACAAAAACCAGTTCAAAAATGCCAAAGGCTTCGGCAAAACGGAATAGTAAGGCAATAATGATTTGGGGGGTAATTAAGGGCAATGTAATCTGAAAAAAGTTCTGAAAGGGGTTTGCTCCATCAATAGAATGAGCTTCATATAAATCTTGGGAAATCGCTTGTAACCCCGCAAGCACAATGACAGCAATAAAGGGGGTAGTTTTCCAGACATCGGCAACAATGAGGGCTAACATAGCAAGCCCGGGTTCCCCAAGCCAGTTCACCCCAGAATCAACGAAATTTAAACCTCGTAAAATATCATTGGCAACCCCATACTGGTCGTTAAAAATCCATTCCCAAGCTAACCCCATCACAGCAGTGGGTAACGCCCAAGGCAGAATACCAATGGTTCTCACAATTCCTCGACCGCGAAATTGTTGATCTAAAACCAGGGCGACTAATATACCAAGGACGAGTTCTAAAAATAAAGAGATAACCGTAAAGACGGCTGTATTGCCGAGACTACTCCAGAACCGCCCATCCCCAAACATTCGGGCATAATTGTCTAAGCCGGTAAAAACCGGTTCTAGTTCTGTTCCTAAGTTTTCTGTAAACAGACTTAACCAAAAAGCACGTCCAATCGGATAAGCAAAGACTAAAATCAGGATGATTAAAGCTGGTAATGACAGTAACCACCCGGTTCGTTGTTCTTGTTGTCGAATAGAATTACCTTTCATAACTTACTCCGACCGTTCTAATAAGGTACGGGTTTCTCTAGCAGCCTTATTCATTGCCCGTTCTGGGGTCATGGTTCCAGCGATCGCGGCACTGAGATAACGTTGCAAGATATCTGAGGCTTGAGAATACTGAGCAATTGGCGGTCTTAAAACGGCATTTTCCAGCACATTTAGAAGATCAGGGAGATATTCATATTCTGCTACTAACTCGGGATCATCAAATAAGTCGCGTCGAGTTGGCGTTTGCCCGTTTTCTAAGGCATATCGTTTTTGGATTTCCGGTTTGGTGAAGTATTCAATGACTTCCCAAGCCTCATCAGGATGATTGGTACTCTCGGCAATGCCAAAGCCCCATCCCCCTTGACAAGCGCCACTGCGACCTTCAGGGGTGCTAGGCATGGGTTTAATTTCAAATTTCCCTGCAATGTCAGATTCTGAGGCAAGACCATAAACATAGGGCCAATTTCTAAGAAAAGCTGTTTCCCCATTTTGGAATAACCGCCGGGTTGCTTCCTCGGCGTAGGTGGTCACACCAGGAGGAGAAACGCCTTCGTCAATCGTATTGGTTAGGAATTGTACAGCTTCAATCGCTTCGGGAGAATCGAGTCCCACTTCTAGAGTCTCGGGGTCAATCCAAAAGGCATCAAACCCTGCGAGAACTTCCACAAACATGGCAGACAGCCCTTCATACTGTTTCCCTTGCCATGTATAACCCCAAGGGGCTTTCCCCTCTTCTTGTAGCGCTTGAGAAATTTCCATTAATTCGGAAAAGGTTTCGGGGGGTTCATAGCCGGCTTGGTTTAACCAGTCGCTGCGGTAGTACAACATTCCGGCATCAGTGCGAAACGGCATCCGATACAGTTTGCCGTTATACATGCCACCGTTGACATCTCCCTCTAAAAAGTTATCTAGTTCTTCTTCGGAAACATATGGGGAAAGGTCTTTCAACCAACCTGCTGCGGCAAATTTGGGAGTCCAAACAATATCCATATAAACCAAGTCATAGGGAGAATCCCCTAATAAAAAGGAAGAGGTATAAAGGTCTTCTACTTGGTCGGTTTCATTGGGTCCTTCAATAATATTGATATTAATATCAGGGTTTTCTTCGTTGAAGTCAGCAACAATATCTTGCATTTGTTGGCTTTCTACAGCCCAGACTAAAACGTCAATGCTAATGGGCTGTTGACTTCGCACAGCAACAATAAAAAAAGGAATTGAGATCACTGTTGCCAGAAAAATAATTATCGGTTTAAGTTTTCTCCGCATTGCTAGAGGAGAAAACTTTAAGAGCAAGTCCTTAATTTTATTCATCGTTGTTTACTCGCGACCAAACAACATTGGCTACCTCTAGTAATAAATGCTGATGCTACTCAAAAAGGAAATCATCTGCTCTTTATATTAAATTAAGAATTACTGATTGTTACAACTTATTTTAAGAATTGTAAATTTGCTGTAAAAAGTTACGACTAAGCAATTACCAGATCACGAATCGGTTGTCGCTTTAGACATTGCCAATGACAAGTGTATAGATTGGGTTCTTGTACGCCAACGCTAGCAAGGGCCGGAGCGGCAGGAAACGGCCAAAGACGGTCAAAGACTAATTCGTCTTCTTGTAAGCCAAATTGTAATAAATAGACGCTAGGTTGAGCTTGTAGAGAGTCTAAGAGGTCATAGCCTAAATAATAGAGGGATTTTCGGAGTTGGTCGGGAAAATCTACTGGTTGTTGGTAAGAGTTAGGTAATTCGCCTTCCCCAATTACTTCTCCGTACATGGGGCCTTTGGCTGTAAAAATGATTGGCAGCCAATAATTGCCATGCCAATTCTTATTGATCTGGTGACCGGTTAAAACTTTAAACTTTTTCTTCACCCATTGCTGAGTGCCTTTGATATCCCGACAGGTTTGAAATAATTTTGCCCCCGAAAATTCAAATTGAGGCGGAAGTTCAATGGTTAGAGGGCAATAAAGCCAACTTGAATCACTGGGTTGATACCAATTACTTTCAGGCAGGAGTTGATGAGAGGCAACGACTTTGATGATATTTTCTTCCTCACTTTGGGTCGCGATCGCGTCTTTGAGGGCCGCTGTCATCCGTTGAGTCGCTGGCGAAGTAGAAAGAACAGTTCCTTGATGGGAGACGTGCTGGGCGTTGATAATGACTAAAACTTTATACATTCTCGCGATTAGAAAATTGGCTAGAGTCGGTTTGCTAGAGGTCAGGTAAATCAACCTGGTTATCTTGGTTAGTACGGTTTCTCGCCGCCAAACGATAGGTTAGGGTTTGTAGTTTTGTCCGCAGTTGCTGGTTCTCCTGTTGTAGCGTTTTCACTTTTTCTTTAACAGGTTGCATTCGCTGGGCAAACTTTTGGCGATAAACTTGTGGCAACTCTTCAAGCATTTGTTCTAAGTTTTTATTCCTTTCAGTAAGGGTTTTGACCTTAGTTTGTAGTTGCTCAATTTCAGCATTACGAGTCTCAATTTGCTTTTGATAAAATTGAACTTGTTCATCAATTTCGGCGATTTGGGCTTTTAATCGCTCAATTTGGGATAAAGACTGTTCTGTTTCTTGCTCAGAAGCCGTAAAGTTAGAGTTGTCTTTCACCAGCCGAAATAGCTCTTGCGAGAGTTGTTCAACCAGTTGATCCCGCAATTTGAGTTCCTCTTTAAGGTGTTTAACTTCAGCTTGGAGGTTTTCTAAGGGGGAAGGTTCAGCCTGACTCACTTTGGGATATGGGGGGAAACTCGTTTTCAACATTTCGGAAAAGTAAACAAAGCGATATAAGCTAATCTAGCATTTAATTTAGCCATTCTGTAGGCTTAGGGGAAATTATGAAAAGAGTCGCAATCATAACTGCTTTTTTAATCATTGCTGTTGGGATGGTAATGATATCGGTCATCTCTATTCAAAATGTTAGCGCAATTTCGGTGAAGTTTTTCGTTTTTCGTTCGGTGGAAATACCGTTTGGGGTTCTTTTAGTGTTTAGTTTTAGTCTGGGGTTATTTTTAGGAGCAATTGTTCCTTTTGTCAAGCCAATTTTAGAAATATTTACTCGTGGCGGGAAGAGCACCAGTTAATCCCAGTCAGTTAGTTTCGGAAACGCAACTCATCGGGAGAGGGAAAGCGCGATAAGCCAAAATCTTAGTGCCTAGAGGCACATCGCGCTAGTTATAACACTCTGAAAAAGTACCCTTCTTACTCCTCCCCTTCGACAGGTGTGGAAGGTAGTGCTAATTCTTAGAAATGGTATTAATCTCCCTGCAATATCCAAACTGTTTAATAACGGTTTTTTAGCCCTCACTCAATAGTTGCTTAAGAATTTTTTAGCATCGGCAGGACTTAACTCTTCAGAGCCAATGGTACAAGTCTCGAAGAGTTGACCCTGAATAAAAACTTTAATGCGTTTCGCCAACCGTAACTTGATCATTGGAAGTTCAATTAGGGGAATGACATCTCTAACTTGGTTGGCGGTTTCTTTGCTGGGACAGTCAACTCGAAAGGTTCCCCAACGTCGTTTAATTTTACATTTTTTTAAGACTTGCAAACGCTCTGACTCAGACTTATTTTCTCGGTAATAGTTCCAAATCAGTCGCATGAGCTGTGGATATTTTTTCATGGCTCGATTAACCTTTTCCCTTAAAAATAATGATTCGTTTAAGGAATGAATAGCAAGGAAATTCCTTATACTTATTTTTAATTTAAGCTAATTTTTTCATTAATGAGGGAATTTTGTAAGAACTTTTAATGAGACTTTGCAAATATTAACGTCTTTATAATCCCATAAAATCCCTCATCTCGGGAGAGGTTGAGCCATCTTTTCTCTTTTGGAAAGGTAAAGATTGTATAAATTTCAAATAAAAATCCTCCTCAATTTGCTAGCTTGATCCATTACTTGGCTTGTTGAGGAGGGCTGGACTACAGCCAATAGCTAATTATTCCACAGCGTAAGCGACTTGGAGGGCCCAGATAATCAAAGCAGCGATCGCGCCGAGAACGAGAACAGAAGACACAGCAACCACCACTGGCTTATCAGCCCCGGGAAACTTCATAATGCCGCGATTGAGATCAGACATGACTTTTACACTCCTTGTATTGAGACTTCTTAGTTGCCAGTATTTAATCTAGCGCACATCTTTCAGGCTTTCGATTTCTTTGGTAAAGCGTTCAATAAAGAGACTGATCACTCTTCTATCTTCTCGCAATTTAATATTCGTACTTACTGACATCCCAGACTGGAGCGGAATGTCTCGATCTTGAACTTGTAAAGCCTGACTATCCAGTTTAATTTTAGCTGGAAAACGGAAGAAATCATAAGTTTCATTGGGCGGTAGGGCATCAGAGCCAATAGAAATTATTTTGCCTTGGATATCGCCATACTCACTGAAGGGAAAGGAGTCAATGCGGACATCAACTGTCATCCCTTCTTTGACAAAGCCAATATCTTGGTTCGTAATAAAAACTTCGGCAATGAGGTTCTCTTGGGGAACAATTTTCATGATAGGTTCACTATTCTGAACCACCGAGCCAGGACCAACCTGCATATCAAAAATCTTGCCACTGATAGGGGCTTTTAAGTTTTGGTAGCTAATTTTTTGTTGGACTTCGCTAATTTGGCTTTCCAATTCGGAAATACGTTGCTTATTATCCGTTAAAGCCCGACTTAACTGGCTATCAATTTGAGCAATTTGCTGTTTATTTTGAGCAATGCGGTCAAAGATATCCTTGCGCGTGGTTGCTTCGGTATTTTCTAATTGTTCATTAGCCCTGCTGAGTTGAAATTTGACTCGTTTTTTTTCTTCTTGTAACTGTTCTACTTTGGCTTGTTGCTTTTCGACCGTTTGCCGTTGTTCAATTTGCCGAAATTCCGAAATTCCCCCTTCTTCGTAAAGGACATTTAATTTATCGAGTTTGTCTTTTTCCGTTTTCAGTTGGGTTTTCGCATCAGCTAACTGCACTTTCACTTGTTGCAGTCGTCTCTGCAAGGCTTGTTCTTCAAAAAAGGCTGCGTCACGGCGAGTGCTGGCTTCTCGGCTTGAGGCTTCTAGGCGTTCAGTTTCATCAATCCCTAAGTTTTCATCTTGTTCCGCAATGCCGGCTTGAGCGCGATAAAGCTGATTTTCCTCTTCTAAAGCCGTGCGGTTACGAGCTAACATAGCAACTTCGGTGGGAATATCTAAACGATCAATTTCTGCTTCCACCGCACTTTGGGAAGTGGTTGCTGTTTCCATAATTTGCCGATAGAAGCTATTTTCTTCTTTTAAGCTATCAACAATATTTTGTAGAGACTTGAGACGGGATTTGGCAGTTTCAGAGTCATACCGTAATAATACTTCTCCTTTTTCTACAAAGTGACCATCGTCAAACGTTTTTCCCACGTAATCCGGGTCTTCTTTCGATTGTTGAGTCTCATTGGTGGCAATTTCATCAATCACTCCCCCAACCGGAGACTGCACTTCTTTAACATCGCCTGTGGGTTTTAATTGTCCTTGGGCTGTTACCGTTTGCTCAATTTTGGCAAAGTAAGACCAGCCAATGCCAAAGGTAATCACGCCTAAAATCATCCAGAGTGCAACTCTCGGCCACAGGGGAGACTGACGCAGCGTAACCGACTGATCAAACTCTTCTTCATAGGGGGCTGGCGTTGTGGTTTGTGATTTGGCAATTTCGGAACTTTTAACTTTAATGTTTCCATTTTTACTAGAAACAATTTGGTTCCCCTTATTATTACTTTGG
>CAZTXK010000035.1:0-8386 GCA_964617275.1 uncultured Dactylococcopsis sp.
TCTTTATGAATGTCCACTTCCTCTTGAATCTTTTTTTGATAACTTCTAAGAAAATCTAATCTACTAGAGAAGCAGTGCATACTCAACCTATCCACTTTTCTATCATCTCATCGGTAAACCTTTACTCGCTTCACTCTTTAGTAATATATTCATCTATCGTTAGGTAGAGATTTGAGTAAAATAGAGAAGAAAGCGCGATCAGTTTGGTCACTGCTAAGGAAGGAGATGCTCCCACGAAAGACTTAAATTGATCTTTTTCATGGTACAGACTTTACGGTATGATCAGTGTCGTTAAGAATAAATTAATGTTATTGACCTTCAGCAAGGGGGCGAATAGATAGTGATTAGAGTAGCCATTAATGGATTTGGACGCATTGGACGCAACTTTTTACGTTGCTGGTTAGAACGGGAAAATACAGGCTTAGAAGTCGTTGGGCTGAATGATACCTCTGACCCCAAAACCAATGCTCATTTGCTTAAATATGACTCGATGTTAGGCAATCTGAAAGCAGATATCACCCATGACGAAAATACAATTAGCGTTAACGGAAAAACAATTAAATGCTGTTCAGACCGCAATCCCAAGCAGTTACCTTGGGATTCTTGGGATATTGATTTAGTTGTGGAATCTACTGGGGTCTTTACCAGTGAAGAAAAGGCTTCTCAGCATATTGCCGCCGGAGCGAAAAAGGTTTTAATTACTGCCCCGGGTAAAGGTGGCAATATCGGAACTTACGTGGTTGGTGTCAATCACGAAGAATATGACCATGATAAACATAATGTCATCAGTAATGCCAGTTGCACGACCAACTGTTTAGCTCCGATCGTTAAGGTTCTCCATGATCAATTTGGCATTGTCAAAGGAACCATGACGACTACTCATAGTTATACGGGTGACCAACGCATTCTTGATGCCAGCCACCGTGATCTACGTCGGGCAAGAGCCGCTGCTGTGAATATTGTTCCTACTAGCACAGGGGCGGCGAAAGCCGTTGCACTGGTGATTCCCGAATTGGAAGGAAAACTCAGCGGTTTAGCAATGCGGGTTCCGACGCCTAATGTCTCAGTGGTTGACTTTGTCGCCCAAGTTTCCAAACCAACCATCGCTGAACAAGTTAATGAAGTGCTTCATGACGCAGCCAATGGCTATATGAAGGGCATTCTTGAATATACTGACTTACCCCTTGTTTCCTCTGACTATCGCGGGAATGATGCCTCTTCTATTGTTGATAGCAACTTTACCATGGTTATGAATGGCGATTTAGTGAAAGTGATTGCTTGGTATGACAACGAATGGGGATATTCTCAGCGCGTTGTTGACTTAGCAGAGGTAATCTCTCAAAAATGGAAGTCTTAAGGCTTCATTAATCTTTTTTCTTCAATTTGCCGTGGGGACTCCCTCGCGGCTTTTTTTTGCCTGAACAGATTATGGTGTTTTTACGGAGATAACAGCAGACAAAATCTGACATTTCTGAGAGATATTCCAGAAAATATTCTGATTAATCGCTAATTAAAATACAAAATCTGATGAAGGTGTCTGGCAAAATAAAGAGGAAACTACTCATAAGTGCTTGATTTTAAAGAATCAGGAACTTAATTTGATTGGTTTAGGTCTTTCTACTTCGATGGAATAAATATGAACGCAAGCAATCATCCGATGAATTCCTCTTTTTCTACTTCTTGGTCAAACTTGGAGGTATCCAGAACTTCTGAAGCGCCGACTCCCGTGACCCAACTCTCGAATCATGATTTGATTATACGGTGTCAGCACGGAATTAAGCCCGATCGCGCTGCTTTTTCGGAACTCCTACGCCGTCATCAAAGTCATGTAGAAAAATTACTGTATCATTTAGCCCCCGACTGGTCCGATCGCGCTGATTTAGTGCAAGAAGTTTGGATTCGCGTTTATCGCAATATCCAACGCCTGAAAGAACCAGTTAAATTTAAGGGTTGGCTTAGTCGAATTGCCACGAATTTATTCTACGATGAGCTGCGAAAACGAAAGCGAGTGCAGAACCCAATTTCCCTCGATGCACCGCGCCAAGTTGATGATGGGGAAATGAATTGGGAAGTTCCCACCCATTTACCGAGTCCCGATCAAGACCTGAGCAATCAAGAATTCTATGATCAATTAAACCGCGCGATCGCGCAATTACCAGAAACGTTTCGCACGACCATCATTTTACGAGAACTTCAAGGATATTCCTACGAAGAAATTAGTAACATGACTGAGGTTTCTATTGGGACAGTTAAATCCAGAATTGCCCGAGCCAGAGCGAAGTTACAGACTGTCTTATCAACTTATTATGAATTATAATTAGTAATGATAATAACCCCAAACAGTTATCATTTCACATTTAATTTAGTCTTGTTTTTCCCTTTGACAAAAGGTTTAATTATTTAATTGCTTAAACTCGAAGTTAATGATCACAATTAACTCCCGATTGGTAGTCAACTTGCAAGGTGAGGCAAGACTGAAAATGAGGTCAAAATAGCGAGGCAAAAATGAACAACCCAGATCATTTTGAGTTATTAAGTGCTTACCTTGATCGAGAACTAACCCCAGAAGAAAACGAGAAAGTGGAGCAATGGCTGAATAAAGATCCCCAAGCTCAAAAAAACTATCAACATCTGTTGCAGTTGCGTTATCATCTGCAAAAAGCCACTGTTCCCTCAACATCTTTTTCTACGGAACAATTAACGCAGCAAGTTGTTACCCAATCGCAAAAGCAAACTTGGCAAGAAGTTAAATTTTGGGGAAAACGAGCCTTACTAGGGCTATTCATTGCCTTTACTTCTGGCACTCTAGCCTGGACAACTTCTCCGTCGTTTCGGTTAGCAGACTTAAGCTCATCAGAAGAAGCTCCCAACTCCACTTTAATGATCAGCGTCGATCAACCGATTATGGAAATTCCAGCTACTCCCCAATCCCCCTCTTCTGGTAATCTCGAAGAATCTTCTTATCAATATTAAAACTAATTATTCCCTTGTGAGTTAAAAAACGGAATCGGAGCTTGACCATACATATTCGTTGGAAGTTCCCCATTCCATTTTTTTGCCTTTTCCAATTCCACTAACTGGGGATTATTGGCAAGGGCTTGGGCTTGAGCTTGTAAAGCGTCTGCTTCGGCTTCCCCCTTCATCCTAATTTCATCAGCTTCTGCTTCAGTCGCTAATCGTTTTGATTCCGCATCCCCTCTAGCTGCTTCAATTTTTGCTTCCGATTCTGCTTCTGCTTTTTTTGCTTTCTGACGGGCAATTTTGAGATCCGTTTCTGCTTGGGCTTCCCGTCTGGCAGCTTCCTTAAAAGCATCGGACCAACCATAAAAAGGAATCGTAAAATCAACGATATTAATATCAAATAGACGATTCATTTCTTTAGTGAGACTTTGATTCACTGTCTCCTCAATTTCAGCTCTTTGATCAGCTAGTTTAGCCATTTCAATATTGCCCAGTTCATTCTTAAATCGACTGGTGGCAATCACTTCCATATTTTCCTCATAATCGGGAACATTGCGATGAATCGCTTCAATTTTGTCCTCTGGAATCCGATATAAAAGAATAATTGTAGCATCAATGGCATAATTATCAATTGTGGAAGTGCTAACTCCCTCAATTTCCATGCGTTGAATACTCACGGGATATTGACGATAGGTTTCTTGAAAGGGAATTTTCCAGTGCATCCCCGGCCCAGTTGTCTTCACATACTCTCCAGAATTGATAACAATTGCTCGTTCGGTTTCCTCATTAATATAAACGGTGTTAGCTCCGACAATTCCCAAAGCGATCAGCCCCGCAATGCTACCAAAGCCTACAACGCCTAGATTTAACTTTGATAATATCTTAAACATAAATGATACACCACTAATTTTGATTATCTTCTTATTTTAGCGATATCCATTTTCTGAAAGGCTCACTTGTAATAAACTGTAAGATGTGTCAAAATCTCTTTTGCTTAAAACAGATCAATCATGAATTCATGATGTTGATGGCGATTTGTCTGCCATAATTAAATACAAACTCCTTTG
Source organism: uncultured Dactylococcopsis sp. (assembly GCA_964617275.1). Lineage (GTDB taxonomy): Bacteria > Cyanobacteriota > Cyanobacteriia > Cyanobacteriales > Rubidibacteraceae > Halothece. Next base: position 4,029 of record CAZTXK010000035.1, read on the forward strand.
ATTTAAGCACAATTTCTTATGTCTAAAATTACACTAGAATGAATAAAACCTGTTAATTATAATTATTAAATTACTGTACAGTTAATTAATGGAGAGAAAAATATGGCTCGTCAAAAATGGGCTTCTCGAACTGTCTTTATTTTAGCTGCTGTGGGATCAGCAGTTGGCTTAGGAAATGTCTGGCGTTTTCCTTATCTTGCTGCCAGACACGGTGGTGGAGCATTTTTACTTCCCTATCTTATTGCTTTACTTGTCGTGGGAATTCCGCTTTTAACCCTAGAAATTGGCTTAGGTCAAACCAAGCAGCAAGGGGCAATTGGAGCATTTCGGAGAGCTGCGTCTAATTTTGGCGGACTGGGACTTTTTGCCCTTATTTCTGCGTTTATTATTGTTTCTTATTATGGCGTGGTCATGGCTTGGTCACTGCTTTATTTTATAGGATCATTTGGCGTAGAGTGGTCGGGTGATGCCGAGGCTTACTTTGTTGAAGAGATTTTACAAAGAAGTGAGAGTGTTGGCGAACTCGGTGGAATTAATTTCCCGATTTTTTTATCTCTCATTCTCGTCTGGATTCTGATTTATTTTTGTGTTTGGCAAGGAACAAAAAGTGTCGGGAAAGTGGTTCTCTTTAGTGTTCCCTTGCCGATTATTTTATTAGCTTGTTTACTCATTCGCGCAGTTACCTTAGACGGTTTTTTAGATGGCTGGGCTCTTTATCTTACCCCTGACTGGGCGGCTATGAGCGATCCCGAAGTTTGGTCAGCTGCTTTTGCTCAAACCTTCTTTACCTTAACCATGGGGTTTGGCGTAATGATTACCTACGCCAGTTATCGCGATACTGGGGAAGACATTGTCCAAGATACTTGGATTACTGCCCTTTTGAATAGCGCTGTCAGTCTATTCTCTGGGTTCGTTGTATTTGGGGTTTTAGGCTACATGGCAACCCAAACCGAAACCCCTTTAGAAGAATTAGCCCAACAAAGCGGTCCGGGGTTAGCGTTTGTAGTTTTTCCCGAAGCGTTAAGCCTAATGCCACTGCCAGGGTTATTTAGTGGCTTATTCTTTCTGATGCTGTTTACCTTGGGCATTGATAGTGCATTTTCTCTGGTAGAAGCTGTGATTGCCGCGTTTACTGATCGCCATGAAGATTTGAAAATTCCCAAAGTTGCCTTTGCGGTGTGTTTAGTGGGCTTTCTAGCTGGTATCCTCTATACAACTCGTGCTGGGCTTTATTTCCTTGACATTGTGGATCATTTTGTTACGAACTATAACTTAGTATTGGTGGGAATTTGCCAATGTCTCTTAATTGGCTGGATTTATGGCGCAGAAAAGCTACGTCGTGAAATTAATGAGGCGAGTAATTGGAAGTTAGGAAAATGGTGGAACTGGATGATTAAATATGTCATTGTCATTGTTTTAGCCATTCTCCTGGGAACACAATTCCATAGTGACATTAGTAGTGCCTATGAAGGATATCCTGCTTGGGCATTGACCATTGGCTGGTTAGTGGTTTTAATTCCCTTTGCCCTTTTTATTGGCTCTATCATCAAAGATAAGAAACAACTCAAAGAAGAAAATTAAATCATCATATTTGGGGGCGGATTAAAGATTCGTCCCTACTCTGTTTTTGGTGATATTCACTATAATTGAAAAATAGCTGTTATTTAAGGGTAACGAATGTCTTTCTCCTCTCTCACGGTTTCTCCCCAAGACTATAGCCTGATTACTGATCTTTATCAGTTAACCATGGGGGCTTGTTATGTGGGAGAAGGGATTGCGGAAAAACGCGCTAGTTTTGAATTATTTGTGCGCCGTTTACCTTCTTCCTATGGCTATCTCATGGCGATGGGGTTAGCCCACGGGTTAGAATACCTGCAACAACTGCATTTTTCTTCAGAGCAAATCCAACAGTTACAGGATACAGGTTTATTTAATCATGCTCCCTCTGAATTTTGGGAACTACTAGCGGGAAAAGTTTTTACGGGGGAGGTTTGGGCAGTTTCAGAAGCTACCCCAGTATTTGCCAATGAACCGTTATTACGAGTAGAAGCCCCATTATGGCAAGCGCAATTAGTGGAAACTTATCTCCTCAATACGCTGAATTATCAAACGCTAATTGCCACGAAAGCAGCCCGAATGCGTGATATTGCTGGCGATGGGGCAAAGTTATTAGAGTTTGGCACCAGACGCGCGTTTAGCCCTCAAGCCTCTCTCTGGGCGGCTAGGGCAGCGTTAGCCACAGGATTTGATGCGACTTCTAATGTGGCGGCGGCGTTACAATTGGGAGAAGTTCCTAGTGGCACAATGGCGCATTCTTTGGTAATGGCGATTGGGAGTTTACAAGGGGGAGAAGATGAGGCGTTTGCTGCGTTTAATCGCTATTTTCCCCAAGCACCGCTGTTAATTGATACCTATGATACGGTGGCGGCGGCAAAACGACTTGCCGAGGCAGTGCAGAGGGGAGAGAGAGAAGTTACAGGGGTACGCATTGATTCTGGAGATATTATAGAATTATCAAAGCAAGTGCGATCATTATTGCCAGAAACTGCCATCTTTGTCAGTGGTGACTTGGATGAGGGGGAAATTGAACGGTTGCTTGCCTCGGGGGCAATTATTGATGGTTATGGCATTGGCACAAAATTAGTGACGGGTGCGCCCATTAATGGGGTGTATAAGTTAGTCGAAATTGATGGAATTCCCACTAGGAAGGAGTCAACGAGTAAGGAAACTTACCCAGGGCGGAAACAGATTTTTCGCTGTTATCAAGAGGGGAAAATTGCACAAGATCGTTTAGGGTTAATGACAGAGTCGCCAGAAAGTGGAGAATTTCCTTTGTTAGAGTTAGTGATGAAAAATGGGGAAAGGATCAAGCCTGTGGAAGGTTTGAACCAGTTGCGCGATCGCGCTCGCCAGTCTATTCTATCCCTGCCTGAATCTGTGCGTCATCTCCATGATCCTGATGCAATGTCTGTAAAACTTTCTTCTCCACTGCAAAACCTGATGACTTATGAATAATTATTCCACCGAAATTGCCCTGTTTGGCACTAGCGCTGATCCCCCTACAGAAGGTCATAAAATGATTTTAGATTGGTTATCTCGCCATTATGATCAGGTGGCGGTTTGGGCGGCAAGTAATCCCTTAAAATCGAATCAAACGCCGCTAAACCATCGCATGAAAATGTTGGAGTTAATGATTGCGTCTTTAACCACGCCGAAAGCCAATGTTAAACTCTACCCAGAATTAAGCCATCCTCGCAGCTTAGAAACAGTCAAAAAAGCCGAGACTCTCTGGGGAGATCACGCTAATTTTACCTTTGTCATTGGTTCTGATTTAATTCCCCAAATGCGGCAGTGGTACAAGAGTGAAGAATTGTTACGGCGAGTGAACCTTTTAATTATTCCGCGTCCGGGGTATCCTTTAACCGAAGCTGAGTTACAAACCTTAAAAGAGATGAAGACAAACTATCAAGTTGCTGATATTAATGCGCCTCCTGTGTCTTCCAGTGCTTATCGGGAAACGGGAAAAGAAGTGATTGATAATTCGGTTAAAAGTTATATTCAACAGCAGCAATTATATTCATGATTGATCCGACCATAACTTCCGTAAAAAATAACGTTGCTGATTTTAAAGTCGGGGTTGATAATGTCATTTTTTCTGTAGATACCCAACGCAATCGGTTATTAATTTTATTAGTCAAAAGACCGCATAATCCCTTTGCCAATTATTATAGTTTACCGGGGACTTTAGTTTGTATGGGAGAATCTTTAGAAACCGCGGCGTATCGCACCCTATCGGAAAAAATAGAAGTAGAAAATCTTTATTTAGAACAACTTTATACCTTTGGGGAACCGGGGCGCGATCCTAGAGAAAATGAAACGTCTTATGAACAGCGTTATTTATCGGTGAGTTATTTTGCGTTAGTGCGTTATGAAGATACGAATTTAATTACTAAGGATAATCAAAAAGCGGTTTGGCATTTACTCAAAGAAACGCCGCAACTTGCCTTTGATCATAATCGAATTTTAGAGTATGGGTATCAACGCTTAAGAAATAAGTTAGAATATAGTCCAATTGCGTTTAAGGTTTTACCCGAAGCCTTTACTTTAAATGATTTATATCAATTTTATACGACCGTGTTAGGGGAAAATTTTTCCGATTATTCTAATTTTCGCGCTCGTTTGTTAAAGTTAGGCTTTCTAACAGATACTGGTTTAAAAGTATCCCGAGGAGCCGGACGACCGGCTGCCTTATATCGTTTTGATGAGGAGGCTTTTGCCTTATTAAAAGATAAGCCGTTAGTTTTTATTTAATCAGGAAGGGAAGTTATGAAGATCGCGATCGCGCAACTTAATTCTAC
>CAZTXK010000035.1:8486-14124 GCA_964617275.1 uncultured Dactylococcopsis sp.
GGGGTACAGGATTATACTCGCAAATGTGGCTTTAATAAAGTTGTAATTGGCTTAAGTGGGGGAATTGACTCGGCGTTAGTTGCAGCGATCGCGCGATTTGCTTTAGGAAAAGATAACGTCTTAGCGGTTTTAATGCCTTCCCCTTATAGTTCTCAAGGTTCGATTAGCGATGCGGAAGCCTTAATTCATAACTTAGGAATTGCTAGCACTACCCTTTCCATAGAACCTGCAATGAATGCCTATGATGAAATTTTAGCACCCTTATTTTCGGGAACAGAATTCGGAGTCGCCGAAGAGAATTTACAATCAAGAATCCGTGGTAACTTATTAATGGCAATTGCCAACAAATTTAACTATCTACTTCTCTCCACCGGCAATAAATCAGAAATGGCAGTGGGATACTGTACCTTATATGGTGACATGAATGGCGGACTTGCCGTAATTTCTGACGTGCCAAAAATGCAAGTTTATTCTCTCTGTCGCTGGCTCAACCGAGAGCAAGAAATCATCCCCCCCAATATTATTAACAAAGCTCCCAGTGCCGAATTAAAACCTGATCAACAAGATCAAGATTCCCTTCCTCCCTATGAAATTTTAGATGAAATCCTACATCGTTTTATTCAGGAACATCAAGGAATTGATGAACTAATCAGTGCCGGCTTTTCCGAAGAAACTATCAAGAAAGTGACCAACTTAGTCCGAAAAGCCGAATTTAAGCGCCGTCAAGCCCCCCCAGGATTAAAAGTCACCGATCGCGCCTTTGGAACAGGTTGGCGAATGCCAATTGCCAGTAAAATTAGTCATTAGTCATTGGTCACCCTTCGACAGGCTCAGGGCAAGTTGGTTATTAGATTACAAAGGACAAGGGACTAATAACAAAGGACAAATAACGAATAACAAATAACGAATAACAAATAACAAACTAGATTATAATAATCAAGTAGGGAAAACCTTAGTCGAGGAATCCCCCCAATTGCAGCAACTAGTAGAGTCTCAGTATAAAATGGCATCATCTCAACCGACTTACTCTGACGATAAGGACGAAAACGGGCAAAATGCCACGCCACCAGAGCAATCATTGGACAGTCAAACCCCAATGATTACCCTTACTTTATTGCATCCTCAACATTCAGTGGCGGTTCAGACTTGGCGTTTTGAACCGAAATCAGTCATAAGAATTGGGCGATCGCGCAATAATGAAGTCACCCTCTATAGTGCTGTCGTCTCTCGTCATCATGTAGAAATTCGACGGAAAGGCACAGATTGGGAAGTTGTTAATACCGGTTCCAACGGAACATTTTGTGATGGGAAACGAATTAGTCGGGCAGCTGTTAAAAATGGGATGGTGATTCGTTTAGCGAGTTCGGGACCCCAAATACAAATTTGTACAGATGTCTTGACATCCGAGAACAAGCCCCAAGAAACCTCGCCACAGCGCCCAATATCCAAACAAGATGTGGAAAAAGCCCAAGGAACTTTCCCGAAAGAAGGTCGCTCCCGTAAACTTTCCGAAAAAGAAATCGAACAAGCTAAAGAGACGCAAATGGACTAATGCAGGTTCTCCGTAGCGGTTTTTGTGAGGGCTTCTATTGCTTTTTCCGTTACTATTGAGGCTTGATCAGTTTCGGGTTCGCCGTATAGCCAGAGTAAATATTCAATATTGCCCGCCGGACCCCGTAGTGGGGAATAGGTTAACCCTAAAGGATTCCATCCCAGTTCTTTACTCGCGCTAATGATTTGAGTAATGCTAGTATAGTGATCCTTAGCGGATCGGACAACCCCTTTTTCTCCCACGCGATCGCGCCCCACTTCAAACTGAGGCTTGACTAAAACCACTGCTTCTCTCGGCGGAGACAATAACTCCCAGAGGGGCTTTAATACTTTTGTCAGGGAAATAAACGATAAATCCAGCACCCCCAAATCCGCAGGAGAAGCTTCTCCATATAAATCTTCTAGCTGTAAATAGCGTAAATTCGTCCGTTCCTTTAAGATCACCCGTTCATCCTGACGTAACTGCCAAGCTACCTGTCCATAGCCCACATCTACCCCATAAACCTGTTTTGCCCCTGCTTGTAACAAACAGTCGGTAAAGCCTCCTGTGGAAATGCCCCCATCTAAGCAAACGCGCCCTGTAACCGTAATGGGAAATTCTGATAACGCCTTAGCTAACTTTTCCCCGCCTCGGGAGACAAAAGGCGGTGGCTGCACCACAAATAAGCAGGCTTGGGTATCCACCGCCGTTCCCGGTTTGTCAATCACTTGATCATTTACTTTTACCTCACCCGCCCGAATTAAGCGTTGCGCTTTCTGGCGAGACTCACAGAATTCACGGGTAACTAGCAAGGTATCCAGACGTTGTTTTGGCATTGTTTAATTTTTACATTGAGAACGAGATTGAGATGGGAGGATCTCAGTTTCTGATACGGCTTCAATCTGATGTTCTTTCACTTCTAGCGTAATTTGGGGTAAATTAAATCCTTCTAAACTATATCCATCTTCTTCACCAACTGGCGTTGGGTAATATTCGACGACTGTTGCTACATCTCCTCTTCTAAGATTATACTCAGGGATATCCTCTCTCAGCCTGACTGGTGTAAATAAAGGAAATTTCATAATGATTCTGTGGCTTACTTACGCACTTGTTGGTCTGGTACTAAGGTAACAAACTTAGTGTTATGAGGAGTTTTCATCCAAATGGTTAGGACTGGTAAGATAACACCATTGATTCCCACCAAATTTCCCCTGATTGCATATTTATTACCAAATTGTGTCGTTTCAATCAGAGTGGCTTTTTGAGATAAAATTTGTTCTCTAAGGGCATTTTCTAATTGTTGCCAGTTTTTAAGATAATAGCCTCCCTTCGCTAAATACTGCGATTTATCATTTTTTTCTAAAGGAATGAGTAGATACTGAGTTAATTTTGCTTTTGGTATGATTGCATCAATCGGTAAGTACATTATTTAATATCTGCTATCCTGACGTAACTGCCCAGCAACTTGTTTTGCATACGAATTAACTGTTACTATAGCGAAAACTTAAGATGAGGAGGGAGATGCTTCGAGTCAGCCACTGGAAACCGCCAATAACAACTAGATATTGGGAACTCTTGCAAGTTTTAGTGGAACGCAACCTTAAAACGCGATATCGGGGTTCAATATTGGGGATTTATTGGTCACTTCTTAACCCCCTGATTATGACGAGTTTATACTCTCTTGTATTTGGCGCAACTTTTTCGAGTTATTATAATGACTCAATTGTTAATTATATCCTTGCCGCCTTTACGGGGCTTACAACCTTTCATTTCTTTTCCGGTTCCACCGCGCAAGCACTTCCTAGTATTGTAGATAATGGAGAACTCCTTAATAAAATTTGCTTACCGATTAGTGTTTTTCCCGTTTCTGTCATTGTTGCTAATATTTTTCAGTTTTTTTTAGGCGGTTTACCTCTAATTGCCATTGTTACCCTCATTTCTTCTCACAGTTTAGTGAATGTTATTAGCTTAATTTTTCCCGCGATCGCGCTTTATTTAATTTGCACGGGCTTTGGCTTTTTACTTAGTGCGCTATATGTTTTTTTCCGCGATATGTCTTTTCTCTATGAATTAATTAGTTTTGTCTTATGGATTAGTTCTCCTGTCTTTTATCCGGTAGAAATTGTTCCCAGTAATGTTCGACCTTTTTTACTTCTTAATCCTTTAACGCCAATTATCGAGAGTATTCGCCAAATTTCTCTTTCTCAAGATTTGCCCGATGTCGGCTTAATGCTTCATGCTTGTCTTAATGGGATCATTGTTTTATTCTTAGGATGGAGCTTTTTTAATTGGTTGCGTCCCAAGTTTATGGATTTACTATAATAATGGTGGAACTGATTCGATTAGAAAATGTATCTTTATGGCGGCGCACCCAAGAAGAATTTTCCTATGACTTTAAAACCACAATTATCTCTTTCTTAGAGGGAAAATATAAGCAACCGAGTAAGCAATTAGTTTTAGATCAGATTGATTTAGTGGTTCACAAAGGAGACAAATTTGGAATTGTGGGAACTAATGGGGCTGGAAAATCGACCTTATTAAAGGTCATTTCTGGCATTTTACAACCGAGTAGCGGCACAGTTAAAGTTAAAGGGAAAATTTCTCCTCTTATTGAACTAGAGGCGGGTTTTGATCTGAATTTATCGGTGAGAGATAATGTTATCCTTTATGGGGTAATGTTAGGCTTTTCTAAGCAGGCAATGAAAAAGCGAATTAAGTATATTCTTCAATTTGCTGAACTCGAAGATTATTATTTATATCCCTTGAAAGGCTTATCTTCTGGAATGATTGCCCGTTTAGGTTTCGCGATCGCGACCGATTTTCAACCGGATATTCTCATTTTAGATGAAGTTTTATCCGTTGGCGATGAACAATTTCAATATAAATGTCAAAAACGGATGGAAAACTTTTGGAGTTCCGAAACCGCTATATTAGTCGTCTCTCACAATTTACCTTTTATTGAAAAATTTTGCGATCAGGCAATTTTTTTGGAGAAAGGAAAGATAACTTATTATAATCAACCGAGTGCCGTTATTAATCATTACTTAGAAACCATTAAGCGATAAATTATTCATCTTTTAAAAGTAAATTAACAATTTCCTCAACAGCCTTTCCGTCTCCATAAATGCTGGGAACCGTATCTGGTAGAGAGAAATTATTAAGAACCGTTTGAATTTTATTTTTAATCATATTTGCTTGGTGAGGGGGGAGAATTTGATTCCAGCCCAATTCGACTAATTCTACCCATTCTGTTTCCTCACGGAGGGTAATGCAGGGAACTCGGTGAAAAAAGGCTTCTTTTTGGATGCCACCTGAATCAGTGATAATTAAACGAGCATTTTTTTCTAGCTGGATCATATCCAAGTATCCCACAGGTTCAATTAAAGTGAGAGTTTGTCGCAGTTGCTGGAGTAATCCCTCTTTCTCTAAAGCAACTTTTGTACGGGGATGAAGAGGGAGAATAACGGGAATATCCAGCTTGCCTAAAGCTGTGAAAATTGCCCTTAAACGATTCGGATCATTGGTATTTTCAGCCCGATGAATCGTCGCTAGCAGGTATTTTTGAGGAGAAAGTTGTAATTGGTTAAGAATATTACTTTTTTGCGAGGCAATGGTACTGTAAAATAAGCTGGCATCATACATGACATCGCCCACCAAATGGATTTTATCTTGAGGAATCCCCTCTCGAATTAAATTATTGACAGCCGTTGCTGTTGGGGCAAATAATAGGTCTGATACTGAATCGCTGAGGAGACGATTAATTTCTTCTGGCATTTTGCGGTTAAAGGAACGTAATCCTGCTTCCACATGGGCAACGGGAATATGAAGTTTTGCTGCCGCGATCGCGCCGGCTAAAGTCGAATTCGTATCCCCATAAACGAGCACCCAGTCTGGCTTTTCTGCCAACAAAACCGCTTCGAGTTCCATTAAAATTTTACCCGTTTGCCATCCATGGTTTCCCGAACCAACCCCTAAGTTATAATCAGGCTTCGGAATTTCCATTTCTTGAAAGAATTGCTCAGACATATTAGAATCATAGTGCTGACCTGTATGAACTAAAGTTTCTTCTTGCTGGGAGTAGCTTCTAAGTTTTTTAGACACTAGGGC
>CAZTXK010000036.1:0-3023 GCA_964617275.1 uncultured Dactylococcopsis sp.
TTCGGCTGTAGATAGTTCAGACAAGTTAATTTCTTTTGTCGTAGAAACTGAAGTTAGAGCCTGAGTTGCCATTCCTTCTGGGGGAACGCCTCGTAATTGAAAAATCCTGCTGTCACTATCACTGCTATCTTCATAAAGACAAATCCCTGTCCAACCTCCTGTTCGCGCCGTTCCTTTAACCGTTAAAAATCCTTGATTGTCATGACTTTCCCATTCCACTTCATCAACCCGATAAAGGGGCTGGGTTGCTTTTGGTGAACACTCCTCACCTTGAGAAGCAAGTGCAAAAAAGTCTTGAGAGAAAATAACTCCCGAGCCAGCAAGGGCAAATAGAACTAGGAGCAGTAAAATTTTCGATTGATTAACCCCTTGAAATCTCATTATTATAGGCTTTATTAGTTGCTTGAGAAGGCGTAATTGGTTATCAGCGATCAGTTACCAGTGAATGAAGATTTAACTGGCACTATTGCTATATAGCAACCCTAAATCATTTGTAAATTTTTACCTAGGATCCCCCCTTTAATTCCCCCCTTACAAAGGGGGGTTAGGGGGGATTAAACCTATAACTGCTTTTTACAAATGAGATCATATTGCTATAGTATTATAACGAATAACTAATAACCAATAACGAATAACATTTTCCTATAAAATTAAGCTATATTACAACCAAGAGGATTAATCCCCAATCACTGTACAGGGAAACGTTATGGTCAGTATCGCAGAACAACGATTAACTTGTAACCGCATCTTTCGCCACATAACCTACTATAGCAAAAAGCAATTTACCGGTCGCCTAGACGTACAAGCAGCTAATGGTCAATCTTGGCAAATTTATGTCAATTTAGGTCAATTATCTTGGATTGACGGTGGCATTCATCCCCATCGCCGTTTTTTCCGACAATTAAAACTTGCTGGGGCAACAGATGCGGTTCTCGAATACGTTTCCCAATATACCCTTCCCGAATCAGAGCAACCTGAGTGTCTTGAATATCACCTTTTAGCCAAACTTGCACAACAGAAAAAATTAAGCTCTGATCAAGTAACAAATGTGATTCAAGGAGTGTTATTAGAAGGATTATTTGATGTGGTACAAGCCACAGAAGTTGCTTCTCCGACGTTACAAGAATTTTTTAGTCAAGACTCCCAATTAACAACGATGGCAGATTTAGAAGGGGTGGGGGATAGTTTTTATGTTCAGGCGAGTGAGAATAATCGTCCCTCCCAACAAGGAAGATTGCCTCATACGTGGATGCAGGGAGTAATGGGGGTGCAACAAGAAGTACAAAAGGCTTGGGAACGTTGGCTGGGAATGGGGCTACAAAACTATTCCCCCAATGCTGCACCGTTAGTAAGCGCACCGGAAAAGCTGAAAGCTAAAACTTCGGAAAAAATTTATAAAAATTTGATGAGCTTGATGCAGGGGAAAGAAACGCTTCGAGATATTGCGGCTCGCATGAAACGTGATCTTGGGGGGATGACCCAAGTGTTACAGCCGTTCATTCATCAAGAAATTATTACGTTTGTGGATGTGCCTGATCTCTCGCTTTTTTCAAAAAAAGAAGCGATGAGTGATGATACTACTTCCTATGAAAGTCGTCGTCAAAGTAGTGGCAATCAGGGGTTAATTGCTTGTGTGGATGATAGTCCGCAAACGCAGAAGATGATTGAAACCATTGCTCATTCTTCTGGGTTTGAATTTATCGGGATTTATGAAAGTGTGGAGGCGTTACCGACGCTCATTGAAAAGAAACCGAAATTAATCTTTTTAGATTTAGTGATGCCAGTGGTGAATGGCTATGAGTTGTGTCACCAAATTCGGCGTGTAGAAGCCCTCAAGGAGATTCCTGTGATTATTTTAACGGGAAATATGGTAGATCGGGTGCGGGCGCGAATGTCAGGGGCAAGTGAATGTCTGACTAAGCCAGTAGAAGTTGATAAAATACGGACGGTTTTGAGTCGGTATCAAGCGAAGGCTTAAAGATGAAGAAATGGTCACTGGTTATTGTTGCTTTTATCGCTACAATCACCTTTTTCTGGCGGTTAGGCAGTATTGGTTTGGTGGATGAAACCGAACCGTTATTTGCTGAAGCATCCCGTCAAATGCTCGAAACGGGGAACTGGGTAACGCCCTATTTTAATGGTGACACTCGCTTCGATAAGCCTCCTTTGGTTTACTGGTTGATGGCTGTGGGTTATCAGGTTTTGGGGGTGAATGAATGGGCGGTGCGATTGCCTTCTGCGCTCAGTGCCATGGGGTTGACGTTATTTCTGTTTCTGGTGATGGAACGGTTCGGCGTTTCTTCAATGACAAGTTCCCAGTCAGTGCAAAGGCGATGGGCAAGTTTAATTGCTGGTGTCACGTTGGCTTTAACACCAGAGTTTATTATTTGGGCGCGAGTGGGGGTGTCTGATTTATTATTAACGGGGTGTATGGGAGCCGGGTTGCTCTGTTTTTTTGTGGGTTATGTGGCTTCAGAAAAGGTAGAGGAAAAGCCTTTTTTTAGTCTCAATGTTCCCAGTGGTTGGTATATTAGTTTTTATGTTTTAATCGCCTTGGCCGTATTAGCAAAGGGGCCAGTGGGCTTAGTTTTACCAGGATTAATTATTATTGTTTTTTTATTATATCAAGGGAGATTATGGTCAGTTTTTAAGGAAATGCGAGTCATTTCTGGGACAATTCTTTTTTTGGTAATAACGATTCCTTGGTATATTTTAGTGGTGATGGAAAATGGGGAAGATTATATTGCTTCTTTTTTTGGCTATCATAATGTGGAACGCTTTACCAGTGTGGTCAATGAGCATGGTGCGCCCTGGTATTTTTATGTTTTAGTGGTGTTAGTAGGGTTTGCGCCGTTGTCGGTTTATCTTCCTAGCGCGATCGCGCAATTAAAGGTTTGGCGTAGGCGATTTTGGCGGCATCAACCCCGTCACCAACAGTTAGGATTATTTGCGTTTTTCTGGTTTACTGTTATCTTTGTTTTCTTTACGATCGCGGTTACTAAATTACCGAGTTATGTCATTCC
>CAZTXK010000036.1:3123-9416 GCA_964617275.1 uncultured Dactylococcopsis sp.
TAATTAACCGTTACTGCATCAGTCATCGGGGCTAAATCCTGAAACAGCGGGGTACTCAAATAACGTTCCCCATAACTCGGCTGAATCATAACAATTAACTTCCCCTCATTTTCCGATCGCTGCGCCACCTTAATCGCCGCACAAAGAGCTGCCCCCGTAGAAATTCCTGAGAGAATCCCCTCTTCATTAGCTAAACGACGACCATAGAAAATCGCCTCTTCATCGCTAACAGTAATCACTTCATCCAAAATTTGGACATTTAAGACTTCCGGAATAAACCCTGCACCAATGCCTTGAATTTTATGAGGACCGGGTTCTCCTCCTGATAAAACGGGGCTACTGCTGGGTTCAACCGCGATCGCTTTAAACTCAGGTTTACGCTGTTTAATCACTTCCGCAATCCCTGTAATCGTGCCACCAGTGCCAATTCCAGCAATCACCATATCCACCTTGCCATCTGTATCTTCCCACACTTCTTCGGCAGTAGTTTCACGATGAATTTTTGGGTTAGCCAGATTATTAAACTGCTGAAGCATATAAGCATTGGGCGTATTATCAACAATCTCTTGCGCCCGTTGAATACAGCCTCCCATTCCTTGTACCCCTGGAGTCAGTTCTAATTGCGCTCCATAAGCTCGCAACATCGCCCGACGTTCATGACTCATTGTTTCTGGCATGGTTAGAATAAGTTGATATCCCAAAGCCCCTGCTGTCATCGCTAGGGCAATTCCAGTATTTCCAGAGGTAGGTTCAACTAAAATCGTTTTCCCGGGTTCAATAATCCCTTTTTCTTCGGCAGTTTTGATCATACTAATCCCAATCCGATCTTTCACCGAAGCCGAGGGATTCATTCCTTCTAACTTAACGACAATATTGGCAACACATCCCTCACTTTCGGGAATACGATTAAGCTGGACTAAAGGAGTCCGACCAATGAGTTCGGTAACATTACTGGCAATACGCATAGTTAATTTCGATTAAGACTGAATTTTTTTAAATGTAGTACATTAAATCAGTTCGTTGTTTGTTATTACGCTGTTCTGATAAAGTTTGTAAATTATGCTTTTGTAGCTGGGCTTTAATATTTTCATCGATCACTTGCCAAATTTCCTCGACAACTGCTTTTTCGGCAGTATTAATAAGGGGACATTCTAAGTTTGAGCCTTCTAAGCCTTCCAAACAGTCCACCACATCCAAAAGCGTAATCTGCCAAGGTTCTCGCGCTAACAGGTATCCCCCTTTTGCCCCGCGCTGACTTTTAACCAATCCCCCTCGCCGTAATGTCGCTAGAAGTTGCTCTAAATAGCGATCTGATATCTCTTGTTTTTCGGCAATTTGCCGAATTTGTAATGGTTCTTGTTTCTGATGGTACGCAGCAAGCTCTAAAAGAGCAAGAAGAGCATATTTGGTTTTACAAGAAAGTTCCACAATAAGCGGTTATTGAATAAGCTAAAGCCCTACTTTAACATTATCATTAATCAGGGGCAGTTGCTCATCAAACATAAAAATACGGCAGGGATTGCCCACCGTATAAAAAATTTAATGATTTAGTCTAGGAGTTTCACTAGGAAAAAACATTCTAGTTGCTAGGCTTAACAAACTCACCCATTAGGTGACGAAATGCTGTTTCACCCATTTTTCCGGGCTTATCGCCATGAGTTTGGTCATCAGCATGATAAGCAACGCCCATCATGTCATAATCATTATCCTTGGGAACGGTAACTGTAGTCGTGGCATTGCCGTCACTATCGGCACGGAATTCATTTTCGGGAGTGCCACCAGCAGGGCCCATCCCCATTCCCACTAATCTTTCCTTAATATACCAAAGGGTATAAAGACCATTGGGAACTAAGCCACTGGCTTCCACTTGCACTGTATAAGAGTCAGCATTAACCTCGGTGACAGTAACATTAGCCTTAGCGCTGGTCCATTCTTGTTCACTATAACCATCAGGAGTCCCACTCCCTTTAGTCGTTCCCATTAGCTGAGTAGAAGCAGCGGCAATTAACTGGTCTTGATTTTCGGTAACGTCTGCATTGTGATTAGTAGATGATTCACCACGGGCTTCGGGAACTAATCCGAGGGCTAATCCTCCTAAAGTAACGGTGGTAACGGCAGCAATCAGTGATTTTTTGAGGTTAGAAGTTTTTGGGCTAGTCATAGTGATTCCTTAATACAAGTGAACTTTATCGCTTCACTATTTACAATCGCTTGCTTAACTGAGAAAACCCTGAACTCGCTCTGAGAATAAGGTAAACTTTACCTAAATGCTTTTCAGTTCCTAATGTTAAGTATTTCTTGCTCCAACCGACAGCCTTCTTCAAAACACCTTTATGTTGCGATTGTTAATTTCTTTTTTACTTCTCATTAGTTTAACTGCCTGTAATTCGGCATCCCAAGCTCAAACCCCAGCCCAAGAACGAATATTTCCTGATGTTTCTGTGGAATTTTTAGATGGTTATGAACTTCCTAAGCAAACATTTAAAGATACGCCTGTTGGGGGGTTATCAGGAATCACCTATAATCCGAGTCAAGGGACATTTTATACCGTCTCTGACGATCGCAGCCAGTACGCTCCTGCACGCTTTTATACCCTTGATATCAACTTTAATAACACCCAAATTGAAGAAGCGATCATTAAAGATGTGACATTTCTCAAAACAGAAGAGGAGGAATTGTTTACTGAGGGGAGTATTGATGCTGAGGGCATTGCCTTTGCCCCTGGAAATACGGTGTTTATTTCTAGTGAAGGGAATACCAATAAAGGGGTTAATTCCTTTATCCGTCGCTTTGATATTGCCACGGGAAACCCCACCGAAAATCTTCGCTTACCGAAACGATTTTTATTGCCAGAAAGCGCAGAAGATGAACCGAGAGGGGTAAGAAATAATCTGGGATTTGAGTCTTTAACCATTAATCCCAGTGGTGTCTCTAGCCCCAATAGTGATTCTTTTCGCGTCTTTACAGCCACTGAATCTTCTCTGGCTCAAGATCAACTTCCTAAAGAGTCTGAGGCGTTAACTCGTGTCCGTTTTTTACATTATGTGGTTAATCCCATTGGGCAACCTCTTCCCATTGCAGAACATCTTTATCTTCTTGATGAACCCCCTTTAGGAACGATTGTCAATGGCGTTACTGAACTGTTAGCAATTCAACCAGAAGGCTATTTTCTGAGTTTAGAAAGAACTTATGGCTTAGAAGAATATGGGGCAAAATTATTTTTAGTTGCCGTGGGAGATGCCACAGATACTTCAGGCGTGGAAAGTTTTAATGCTGATTTAGGAGATTTGCAACCGTTACGAAAAAAATTACTGTTTGATTTTTCTGAGCTTAATTTTGATATTTATAATTTAGAAGGATTAGCGATTGGCCCCCGTTTGGCTGATGGTAGTCAGAGTTTATTGGTTATTAGTGATGATAATTTTAGCGAAAACGAGCCAACACAACTTTTATTATTCCGACTCAATAGCTAGAAATATAATGAGTACGGGCGAACGGCTGTTCGCCCCTACAAATGATCAATGATCCATGACTAATAACAAATAACAAATAACAAATAACTATTATGTCTTATTGGAAAATTGCTACCCAAGAAACACCTCCCCAATGGTTTACAGAAGCAGTGGAAACTTATCATCCTAACTACAGCCACTATGTCGCTCAATTATTATGGCAACGGGGAATTTGTACTTTAGAGTCTTTATCTCCATTTCTTGATCCGAGTCAGTATGTTCCTATGTCTGGTTTGACTGGATTTGGGCAACAAATGAAGGCAGCGATCGCGCGTTTGCAAAAAGCATGGGAAAATCAAGAAAAAGTAACAATTTGGGGAGATTTTGATGCGGATGGCATTACGGCAACCAGTGTGCTTTGGGAGGGATTAAAGCCTTTTTTCCCCACGCCTGAACAGCTTTCTTATTATATTCCTAATCGCCTCACTGAGTCTCACGGCTTAAATGATTCAGGTTTAGAAAAGTTGGCACAAGCGGGCGTAACGTTAGTGATTACCTGTGATACAG
Organism: uncultured Dactylococcopsis sp.; assembly: GCA_964617275.1. Classification (GTDB taxonomy): domain Bacteria; phylum Cyanobacteriota; class Cyanobacteriia; order Cyanobacteriales; family Rubidibacteraceae; genus Halothece. The sequence continues at coordinate 7,143 of CAZTXK010000036.1, forward strand.
GTAGTATGAATTTAGAAGAAATTAAGCAAGCAAAAACTTGGGGCATTGATATTATCGTAACCGATCATCATACTTTGCCAGCAGAAGACCCCGAAGTGGTAGCAATTATTAACCCGAAATATCTAAACGAAACGCATCCACTTTATCATCTTTCTGGAGTGGCTGTTGCTTATAAGTTAGTGGAATCCCTCTATGAGTCTTTTCCTGAAATTCCTGAACAGTCGGCAGAAGAATTATTGGATTTAGTTGCCATTGGTTTAGTGGCTGATTTAGTTAAATTACAGGGCGATTGTCGCTATTTAGCCCAAAAGGGGATTCAAAAATTAGCTCAACAAAGAGAAAATCCCACTCGACCCGGAATTGCTGAGTTATTGAAATTATGCAAAAAAAACGGCGATCGCCCCATGGATATTTCCTTTGGTTTGGGCCCTCGCATTAATGCCATTAGTCGCATTCAAGGGGATGCGAGTTTTGCGGTCGAGTTATTAACCAGTCGAGAGGAAAAAACTTGTCAACGGTTGGCGCAAGAAACCGATGCGGCTAATAGTCGCCGTAAACAATTACAAAAAGAAACGGAAAATGCGGTTAAAAAACAAATTGAAAAAATTGATTTATCCACAACGGGTGTAATTGTTTTAGCTGATCCAGAATGGCATCCGGGCGTGTTAGGATTAGTAGCCGGACAAATTGCTCAGACTTATGCGCGTCCGACGATTCTTTTAAACCTTTATCAGGATGAAGATGGGGTAACAATGGCGCGAGGATCAGCGCGATCGCTGCAAGAAATAGATTTATATGATTTACTCCATTCCCAACTTCATTTACTAGATCGGTTTGGCGGGCATCCCTTTGCTGCCGGGCTTAGTATAAAAGCGGAAAATCTCCCCTTATTCCGAGAAGCCATTAATCAACAATTTCGACAAAAATATGGCAATTTAGAATTAGAGCCTACGATTAATATTGACTTAACTGTAACCGTTCAAGAATTAGGACAAGCATTATTTCAAGCAATCAAATTACTTGAACCCTATGGGATGGGAAACCCCACGCCTCAGTTACTCATTAAAAATTGTTGGTTTAGCGAAATCTGGAATAAAAATATCCAAGATAATCGCGGTAAAAAAATTAGTTATATTCGCACCACTTTCCAAATTTGTGATCAAAGTAAGCCTGAAGGATTCTTCGGTATTTGGTGGGGGCATTATAAAGAAGACTTACCCGAAAACCAATATTGTGATGCAGTGGTGGAATTAGATTTTAATGCTTATGAAAGGGATTATCAGGTGCGATTAATAGATGTGAAGTCAACGAATGAGCAGCTTTATAATCAATCCTTAAGTTTAGAAAACATTTTAATTTTAGATCAGCGTCAAGAAAAAACAGATGATTGTGAGTTAAACACGCATCAACCGATTATCAAATTAGAAAACTGTCCGCGCAATTGGAAAGAATTAAGCCAAGGGATTACACTTGGAATCAAAAATCAGTCAGCCATCGCTTTAGCTTATTCCTCACCGCCAGTATCTTCTCCCAGAGAAACTTGGAAAACCTTACTCGGAATTGCCCTTTATTTACAACGAACTCAAAAAAGCGTTACTCCACAAGCTCTAAAAAAGAAACTACAGTGCAGTGAAAAAGTTTTGCAATGGGGATTAAAAGCCCTCGCTAGTGTTGGTTTTGTTATTGACGGAGAAGAAGTCATTAATATTGCAGGAGAATTAAAATCTAACTCTCTCAATCATAGTGAAGTACAAATGTTTTTAGAAGCAGTACAAGAAGAACAATTCCGCTGTCAGTATTTCTCAAAAGTTCCCTTAGAAACGATTAAAAGTGAAACCAACTATCAATAACACCATTACCATAGAAAATAGTAGTCCATGTAAAGAAATGTAAGGACATTAACAAGATAATGGCAGATCAGTTAATTCGGGCAACCGCAGCCGAGGGAGGCATCCGTGCCGTGGGAGTGATTTCCACACGCTTAACAGAACAAGCCCGACAGAAACATAATCTCTCCTATGTGGCAACTGCCGCCTTAGGAAGAAGTATGTCTTCGGGGTTATTATTGGCTTCTAATATGAAGCAAGAACAATCGCGAGTGAATCTTCGCATTAAAAGCAATGGCCCCCTCGGAGGGCTTTTAGTGGATGCAGGAGCAGATGGAACAGTACGAGGCTATGTGCAAAATCCCTCGGTGGAGTTGCCCCCTAATGATAAAGGAAAACTGGATGTGGGTGGCGCTGTCGGGCGTGATGGCTATCTTTATGTGGTGCG
>CAZTXK010000036.1:9516-14037 GCA_964617275.1 uncultured Dactylococcopsis sp.
TCAGGGTTTACGCCTTTGTTACGACAGGGAAAAACTCTATCCACGATTTTTGAAGAGTTATTAGGAGATATGGACTTGCATATTTTCCCAGATGTGCAAATGCTGCAGTTTCATTGTGGCTGTACGTTTGAACGAATGATGGGAGCTTTAAAACTCCTCGGGGTTGATGAGTTAGAAGATATGATTGAAAAAGACGAAGGGGCAGAAGCAACTTGTCACTTCTGCGGTCAAGTTTATCAGGCAAGCCGAGAAGAATTGCAAGAACTTGTAGAGAAAATGAAAGTTGAAAGTTAGGTTTTCTTCCTCTTAAAAAGAAACTTTGGTCCGCAACCAGTTAGTAATTAGTTGTGGGCCATTGCGTTTAAACCACCGCCAAGCTACGGCACGAAATGCAGGTTTAGAAAGGCGAGCAATCATTTTTAAGAGGCGATTCATAGGACGGAATCCTACTTTCTTATTAATAATATTAATAGATCCGACATCATATAAACGATTTAATACGTCTTTAACCGTTACCTCTTCTCGTTCTACTAAATTGTCTAGCAACAGCAGAACTTCGTGCATTTTTTCTTCTTTTAGACGCTCTTCTTCTAAGCGTTTTTCGAGTTGTAATTTAACTGATTTTTCTGCTGGCACTAGCATTTTAATGGGTAATTAGTTATATCCTAACTGTTTCTTTTAACGAGAGGGCAATTCATATTTAAAGTTAGTTGGCCCTTGGTAATTAGAAAGTTCAGCTAATTGTTCTAAGGGCTGTGTGCCACGATAGGTTTCACCATTGATTTCCCAAGTTGGATATGATTTCACCTCGGCTTCTTTACAGGCTTCAGGTTGGGCATTAGTTCCTCGTGGATCACATTCGACATAGTTTATTTTATCAAAGGCTGTCTTTCCGAACAATTGTTTTTGTTCGTAACAGTGAGGACACCAAAACGCGCCATATTTTTTCGCCCCAATCTCTGTTAAATGTTCGGCAAGGGCAATTTCGGCATCTCCTGAGGTTGTGGTGATTTCCCATCCTTTTGGCGGTTGCGGTGCAGTATCAGCAACAGGAATGACCTTCGATGCTTCAGCAGAAGCGCCCTCATTGACATTAGAATAAACACCTAACGTCCCCACTAAGGTGACTAGGGTAACAACTGCACCTGTGAAGAAAATTTGTCCTAAATCGTCCCACTCTTTTCCTAATAGGGTGAGCGATAGTAAGCTAATCGAAAATACCGCCGATCCAATACAATAGGGGCAGGTGGTTTGTAAGTCGGTGGCTAGAACATACATTAAATAGCCACTAAAAACGGTCATGGCGGTGCTGCCAATGAGAAGAAAGAACCAACTCCATTCTTCAATTTGGTTACGCAGCCTTTTGTTGGTGTCGCGATTAATGACTAAAGGAGTCAGGGCAAAAATCGCCATGGCAGTGTATGCCAAAAAGCCGAATAAACTTAAAGGTTGCCCCAACACGGTGGCATAAGCGCTGTTGAGAACATTACTGCAACCGCCGCTTCCCGGTTCGGCCCCGGGGGCACAGCCAACCGTTTGACCGGTCAGTTTTTGTATCGTCAGGTAAGCGGTGAGAACTGCCCCTAAAACCGCGATCGCGCCTATAATGGGACGAGACCACCGCTCAATCCAAGGAGTCGAACGTCGTCGTGTCATTTCCTATTTCCCTCCTATAAATCACTAATAAGGATAAGGACAATTCAATCCTACCTTAACTTTTAGAATAGAAGGTCATTGTCTCATCAGGGGGCATTTCGCTTTCTCGCACCGCTTCCACAAACTGACTCACCCGAATGGGATCAATGGGATTCTGGATATCCCCATTGCGTTTTAGGGAACTGGCGACAATCACGCCATCAGCGACTTTTAAGAAACTGGGAACATTATCCCAACTTGCCCCACTGCCAATAAAGATGGGCTTGCCTCCTGCGACATTGGCAGCTTCTTCTAGGTCTTTTAATTGGGGCGGTTCTCCTGTCATCCCACCAGAAATAATAATGCCGTCGGCTAATCCTCGTTCCACGGTTTCTTGCACTGCTGTGCCTAAAGTGGGGGTGGCTAAGGGATGAGCGTGTTTAACACAGACATCCGCAAAAATAGCAATATCTGAGCCCAGTTCGCGACGATACCGCATTAATTCATGAGCCTCGCCTTCAATTAATCCTTGATCCGTTGCCATGACTCCTGTGAGAACATTCACCCGAATAAATTTTGCATTAACACAAGACGCGATCGCGATCGCGCTTTTCGCATCATTTCGGAGGACATTAATCCCCACAGGCAACATCACCAAATTCATGACTCGCTGTACAATTAGCGTCATGGCGCTAACCACAGCCGGATCAACTTGATTTTTGGCAAAAGGCGCATCAAAAAAGTTCTCGATAATAATCCCATCGACACCGCCAGCCGCAAGAGCCGTTGCTTCTTGTTCGGCACGTTCTCGGACGGCTTCCATGTTTCCGCCCCAACGGGGAGAAGTGGGAAGGGGCAAAAGGTGAACAACACCAATAACGGGATGGGGGGTTTGAAAAATTTGTTCTAAGTCCACGTTGTTTACTTGAACGCACTGCGATTTTAAGTTGCTGTACCAATAAACATAGCGACCCTGATAAGATCGCAGATTACACCTTCGGAAAACGGAAGGTGCCTGCCGCGACCGTTGGTCACTATTGACTAGCTTGGTACTGTCCTTAAGACTATCACTATCAACGCGCCCCTGTATCATCGTTAGCCTCAGAAGGTGCGATCAAATTTTCCCTTCTAGGCTCGCAATTCGGGACTTAGCGACGGTTCGTAAAAACCGTTGTAAACATCATTAAAAAGGCACTGATGCCAATGATTGCCGCGAGCGCCACCGGAACCGCGTTCATGAGGTTAATATCATCCATAATCAAATTAGAAGTTACTTAGCTTTCTGTTGTCGTCAGATGCGTAGAAGAACTACTAACACTTTCGAGATTAGTTTCGCAAACTTCTGTTTTCAACAAGTTAGCAAGCTCTTGTAATTGATTAATCGCTTCTGCTCCTTCTAACTTCATTAGTTCCCGATCATCACACATTTCTGTCCAAGTAATCCCATAATCGGACACGAGAAAACGAATTAAGTGATTATCTCCTAAGCTAACCATAAAGGAAGCGCTGTTCATCTCTTGACCACAGGTATAGCAAGAAGCGAGATACCCTCGTTTCTCTAAGACAATGGCAAGAGCTTGCAAATTCATTACCAGATCTTGAATAAATTGGCGGTGTTGGTGAGCTAATCGTGTAAACACTTTAATCCTCCAGTGGCACGCAGTTCTTCCATTGTACCCTGCTTGTTTAAGATAATCTTAAGAATTTAGCAATATTTGTAAAAAAAGATAACAATCAGGCAATTTCTACGCTAGCTTACCGAACTCCGAATAACAGCCTCGTAGATTACACTAACTGAACTAGCACATTCGGGCTCAAGAAATAAGGTTTCAAGCCGCAGCTTTACGCTTTCTATCACGCCCTTGCTGCGACTATTGGTTAAACTTCTACCCCATGAGCTAGCTGTGGATTATTCGATCATGCTGCGTAACATCCAAGCTGTTTTTTCATGAGTTCGCATCCGTTCGGTAACTAAGTCAGCAGTGGCTTCGTCTCCTGCGCGTTCGGCGGCTGGGAAAACTGAGCGAGCCGTTCGGACAACGGTTTCATTTCCTTCTACTAACAGACGTACCATTTCTTGAGCAGAAGGAACGTCTCGGGTTTCAGAAACAGAAGAGAGCTCTGCAAATTGGCTATAACTGCCAGGGGCAACGGCGCCTAACGTGCGAATGCGCTCGGCGATATCATCCACGGCTTGGGCTAATTCCACATATTCCTCTTCAAACATTTGATGAAGGGAATGGAACATGGGACCGGTAACATTCCAGTGAAAGTAGTGTGTTTTTAGATATAAACTGTAGGTATCAGCAAGAAGGCGAGAGAGTCCTTCTGCGATCGCTTGGCGATCATCTTCTTCAATGCCAATATTAACAGGTGCTTGGTTAGTTTTGGGATCTGCGGTTTGCATCGTTATCTCCTAACTTTAAGTTTTCTGCGTATTTCTAGGTATTTTAGGCTACTTCCCTTGATCTTATGATCTCTGAGCAAAGAGTTAATCACTCAGAAGATGGAAGTATGATTTTTTTAAGCCATATGTTTCTGAAGAACAGCACGGGGGGCGCGACGAACCCGACATTTAATGGTTTCTTTTCCTAAACGCTGATGGGCTTCGTAGCGATGGCAACCAGAAAAGCCATAATAGTTTCCCTCGACTTCTAGCACATCAATGGGTTCACGGAGTCCTTCTTCTGCAATTGAGTCCATGAGGGCTTTGACTTTTTCTGGATCATTTTGTCGTGGAAGTGGACGACGAATCGCATGGAGTGGAATTTCTTTAATTTCCATTTTGGGTAACCCCCCTGCTTGAACATCTATCTAAATCATAATCGTTATGAGTTTGAATTGCAATAATGGAAAACGGATTAAAATGGAAAGAGTTAACTCCTA